>CAYRFD010000023.1:13220-14827 GCA_964423475.1 uncultured Candidatus Saccharibacteria bacterium | reverse complement strand
TTAGCGTTGGCTTAATATATTGGTTTGGATCAATTGCTATAGAAAAAATACAATTTAGCAAGGCAAACAAAACCCTAGATAGTTTTGTAACAGATATACAGGCAGAACTTGGCCAACCAAGTGTAATAAAAAAAGATAAAAGCTGTGTAGAAACGGGCGATAAATACCAAATAAATGGCTTACCAAGTTGTAGTATTAGTTATTATTTAGAATACCCCGTTACTAGCGCTGCAATGGCAAACGAATACCAAACCAAAATTGATTTATCTGTTAAAAAATATTTTAAAGTAACATACCAAAACGTCTCCGAATTTAAGGATGGTAAAAATGGATACGTACTGGGCGGTAGTAATTATGATATGCGAATAAATTTTATTGTATGTGGTCTAGAAACTAATTATTTTGACCCAAGAGATACAACAAATAATTATACAGAGGAACATAAAATTACATTATCATCAGGATGCGGCATTATATCTAGCCACTGGAACCATTACCCAATTCGCTAATAATTTGTAATAAATTAAGCTTATGCTTAAAATATAATTAATGAAAAATATAATAAATATATTGGGTGTGGCTTTGCTGGTTGTTATTTTATTTATTGTGGGCCAAGCGGGCCAAGCGGCTGCAGATAATGCATGGCAAAACAGCGTTCCTGGCGTGCACGTTGCCGAACAATATATCTACCCCACCAAACCAACAGATTATTTTTCTACCATACCTTGCAGCGCCTATAAATACCAAATATCAGCAACGCAAACAACAAATTATTGCGTTGTAAACACTGGGTCTTACCAAGTATCAGATAAAGCAAATGTAATTGTTCCGGGCAGTAGCTCTGTTTATTATTTAGTAAACCCAGCCAACACAAGTAACCAGCTTATACCACTAAATAATAGTTCTAGTGTAGTGCAGGTTGCCAACAACGGCTGGCAAGTTAGCGTAATTTATAATGCCTATAATAATTTAAATGTAAAAACATACAAAACAGCTAAAAATCTAGAAATAACTAGCACCGATATTCAAACCGTTTTAGACCCATATAATAATAACGAAAACGTATTATCTATTAACGCAGTACGCAGCGTATCTGCAAATGGCGAATGGTTTGTTGGACTTAACAACAAAGGTATTTACAAAGTAAACATAGCTACAAGACAGTTACAATATATAAGAAAGGGCGAATACACCCTAAACGGCTCTAGCGCAAATTTAAAATTAGCTGTTAGCAACAGCGGAAGATATGTTGCGGTTTATGTGGGCAGAAACCCCAGTTTAGAGGTTGTAGATACACACACCTGCCTAAATACCCAAGCAAGCAACGGCCTAGACGCAAAATGCGATTCTAATAGGTTTGAATCTACCATAAACAGTGGCGTCCCCAATATATATCAGGCCGCGGCTTACAGAAACCTTCAGTTTGTTAACGAGGGTGTTTTAAGTTTTTATGTAACTACAGACTGGGTAGATAGCACAAACAATATAACAAAGAAAATACTACTTTATACATCTAATATAGACCCAGCCAGCAAATACGATTATCTTGCCCTGGGCGATTCTTATGCCTCTGGCGAGGGTGCCTATAGCTATAAAGATGGCACAGA
>CAYRFD010000023.1:0-13120 GCA_964423475.1 uncultured Candidatus Saccharibacteria bacterium | reverse complement strand
TATAAACCTCAAAATGTAACGGTTTCTATTGGTGGTAACGATATTGGCTTTGGCAAAATTGTTGCTAAATGTGTTACAGATGTTGCCGAATGCTATAACACAAAACAAGATCGCCAAGAACTCATAAACACTATAGATAATAACTATAATAATCTTGTAAAAACATATAGCAGCGTTAAGACAGAGGCCGCGGTTAATGCTAATATTTATGCCCTTGGTTACCCACAAGTAGCAAAAGCAGATGGCAATTGCGCAGTAAACGTAAAACTTACTAATAACGAAATTATATTTAGTAACCAACTAGTAAGTTATTTAAACCGTGTTATAAAAATGGCCGCAAACCAAGCTGGTGTTAAATATATAGACATAGAACATGCTTTTGATGGCCACAGGCTATGCGAGGCGCCGTCTCACGCCCTTGCGGTGCATGGTTTAACCGCGGGCAACGATGGCCCCTTACCGGGTGTGCTAAATGATCTTTTAAATGGTCCGCTTGGTAAAGAAAGCTACCACCCAAACAGTTTGGGGCATAGGCTATACACAAAGGCAATATTAGCCGCCACAAATAACTTTTCTGAGACCATGCCCAACCCTGTTTTAGATAGCCCAAGCGGCGAAAGTGCAGAAAAATCTGCCCTATTAGATTCTGTTGCTACGGGCTACGATGTTTACGGAACAACCTATTATAACGATACAATGGCACCAGATTACACAACTAAAGACGGCCAAATTAACATAACTGTAGATAAAAATACCTATAGCCTAAAACCAAACCAAAACCTATCTGTTATGGCATATTCTGAGCCAACAAATCTTGGCAATATTACAACTTTGGGTGATGGCACTATATTAGGCACGGTTAGCATACCAAGCACCCTAGCGCCTGGGTACCATACCCTTAAAATAACTGGTCAAACAATTTTTGATACCACCGTAACTATACAAAAAATAATTTTTGTAGCCTCGTCTAACCAAGACATAGATGGCGATGGCATTCTTAACGAACAAGAGGTTTGCCTTGTTGGCGACCCTTCTGGTACAGATCAAGACAAAGACGGCATAGACGATGCCTGCGATGGCACAATATTAGAAGCACCGGTGGTAATACCTCCCCCTGTTGATCCACCAGACAATCAAGACCCAGCTACCCCACCACCAAATACTGGCGGTGGGCAAACGCCTCCTCCGGCGCCAGACAATCAACCAAAAACTCTAAAAAAAATTATTCAAAATAAGATACAAAAAATTACAAAAACCATTCAGTTATACAAAAATAACTTTAAGCCACTTTTTACAATGATTACTAGTTTTGTAGTTACTATTTTGTTTAGTTTTAAGCTATAGTTTAATTTTATTGGCTTATAAACAGCAGTATTGGGTAAAAAGCGTTACAATATAAGCTATGGCACATATTGTAATAGACGCCCGCGAACTACGCACCAGCACTGGGCGCTACATAGAACGGCTTATACATTATTTACAGCAAATAGATAACGCCAACAAATACACTATTTTATTACTCCCAAAAGACTACCCCACTTGGCAGCCTAGCGCAAAAAACTTTGTTAAAAAAGAATGCCCTTATAAAGAGTTTACTTTTGGCGAACAGCTTGGTTATGCTTGGTTTTTATATAAACTTAAGGCAGATTTAGTACACTTTGGCATGGTGCAACAGCCCCTTTTGTACTTTAAAAAAAGCGTTACAACCATTCACGACTTAACTACAATACATTTTAGAAACCCCAGCAAGCCAGCTTGGGTATTTTGGCTAAAATCGCCACCTTACCGGTTGGTTATTTGGTGGGCGGCCCATAAAAACAGAACAATAATTACCCCAACAAATTACGTTAAAGACGATGTAGCCAATTTTGCACACATTAATAAAGATAAAATTGTAGTAACTTATGAATCTGCCGATGAAATAACCGATAAAGCCACACCAATAACTGCTCTTTCTGGTAAAGACTTTATTATGTATGTAGGCCGCCCACAGCCACACAAAAACCTATCTAGGCTAATAGAGGCTTACGCCTTGCTACGCAACAAATACCCTAGCTTAAAGCTAGTTATTGCTGGTAAAAAAGATAAGCTGCATTTAAATCATTTTGCCACAGCTAAAAAACTTGGTGTAGCAGATGGCTTAGTTTTTACGGGCTATATAACAGATTCTCAGCTTAAATGGCTGTATTTACACACCCAAGCTTACGTTTTTGCATCTTTAAGCGAGGGCTTTGGTTTACCCCCGCTAGAAGCCATGATACATGGTGCACCAGTAATTAGTAGTAATGCTACCTGCTTACCAGAGGTTAATGGCAATGCCCCAGAATATTTTGTGCCCACAGATGTGCACGCCATTGCCAATGCTATAGATAAGGTGCTATCTAGCGCCCAGTTGCGCCAACAGATGATTTTAAAAGGCCACAGGCAGGTTAATAAATATAGCTGGAAACATATGGCAAAACAAACCCTAACTGTTTATGAAGAAGCGCTTTCTCCGCGGTAGTATAATGCGCCGTACATAGTTTGAATAAAACTATTATTTAGGCCATACTATAATGTAATGAAATACATATTTATAAGTGCTTTATTTGCGGTTATTAGCTTTGGGGCCGCTCCTCTGGTTAGTGCCCAGCAACAAATTAATAACGATGGCGCCAATGGTGGTGAACTACAACAAAACAACAATGGTAACGCCTTGCAAAACGCCCAGGCTGGCCAATCTACATCTCCGGTTACTCAAAACGGAGGTGCTAAAATATTACAAAATTCACCCAACACAAGTTTAACAGTTACCGGAGAACCGCAACCAACCGTGCCAACCAAAAATAAATCTATTATTGGCTGGGTACTACTGGCGGTTACACTATTGTTTTTGTTAATGTCGCCAGCGCTTATGTACGCTCGTAATCTTTCACAAAAAGAGCAAACCAAGCCCAAACAACCAAAAAAAGAACTCACACCCAAAGATGAGGTTAAGGTAAAAGCTACAGAGACTATTAAAATAGATGAAAGCCCAAACAACCAAGAACCAAAAAAACCATCGCCCAAAAAAAAGCACAAAAAATCTACCAACAAAGTTAAGCGTGGCAAAAAAAAGAAATAGCTATTTAATTAGCTACACTATTCTTCTAAATCTGTAGGTTCTGCCGGTTCTTCTTGGTTTTCGCCAGGTTGCAAAATAACGTGCCTGTCGCGGCCTTCACCCTCTGAAACGGTAATTATGTCGTTTTCGCCCGCAACTTTGTGTACAATGCGCCTATCGGCGGCAGACATGGGCCTTAGTGCCATTGGTTGGCCACTTTGTTTTACCCTAGCAATCCAATCTAGAGCCTGTTCGGCCAATCTATCTTGGCGATGTTTTTTATAATCTGCTATATCTACATTTACCCTAGTAAATTCAAAACCTTTGGTTTTTAAAGACATACTAACCAAATACTGTAAAGAACGCATAGTCTCGCCGCGTTGACCAATTAAAAAGCCATTCATATGCGTAGATGGCACAGATAGCTCAATTACATCTTCTTCTGTGGTTGCATAAACATCTGTGTTAAGCCCAAAAAAAGATAATAAATCTTCTAGATATTTTTTTGCATAAATTACTGATTCGTCCATATAGTTACCTCCTCTTTTTTGATTTATTCTTTTTCTTTTTTGTTTGTTTTTTGGGTTGAGGTTTTGGAGTAGCAACAATTTCTGCTTCTGGTATGTCGCTTACTGCTTCTTTAACGTATGTTTTTGCGCCAGATTTATGCACTTTTTTATTTATAGATTTACTATCTGTTTTAACGCTTGCTTCCATTTCGTTAACATCTTTTTTTAAGATATGTCGTTGCTGAATAATGGCTACAATACTGCCCACCAGCCAATAAAGAGAAAGTGCTGCAGCAAGATTAATTGCAACAATAAACAACATAAATGGTATAAAATATAGGGTTAAACGGCTTGTGGCGGCCTGAACCTCCATAGTATCTACCTCTTTGCCCTTGCCACTATCTTTTAGAATTTGCTTTAAGCTTCTGGCTGATTTATCTGTCATCATTAACTGACGGCTCTGATAATATTGCGTAAATACGCTAGCTAATACCAAAATCATGGCTGGCCAATAAATTACTCCAGATTCTATGGCTGGTTTTGTAAGATCTACAAAACCCAAAAATACGGTATTTAACTTATTTATATCTGTGGCAAGTTCTTGTATAAATGGCAAATTTTGCACCCAGCCATAGGCGTTGGTAACAAGCATCTGTGGATCGTTTATTATTTTATTTATTGCGTAAAACAAAGCCAGTAAAATTGGCAGTTGCGCCAATAAAATACCTATAGATGCCAGTGGTTTAATCTCGCGCTCTTTATACAGCTCTTGCATAAGGACGTATTCTTTTTGCTTATCTTTACCAGCCTGTTTTTTTATACGTTTTATATCTGGCTGGAGCTTTCGCATTGCCATAGCATGATGCAGTTGTTTTTTAAGTAGTGGGTAAAGGGCCAAGCGCACCAATACTGTAAATACAATAATGGCCATCCCTAGGTTATGGCCTGGTAAAAAGGCAATAATTATAATCAACAGATTAAAAATTGGCTTGCCAATAAGGGCATTAAAAATACTACCTATTAATTGAAACATACTTAGCTACTAGTGTATCACGAAATTTGTGCAACTTCTTGCAAATTTGCAACAATATGTGATTCTAGCTCGGATTGTGGCATTGTGGCTACATCTTCTTTAAATACCAAAAACACAATATCGTGATTTTTTAGATATTTTGGTGCTTGCAGGCGCACAATCTCGTATATACGGCGCCTTATGCGGTTTCTTTTGGGGGCAGATTTTGTAACCTTTTTGCTTACCACTACGGCCGCTCTATAAGAGGTTGTTTTATGATTCTTAATACCCCTAACCGTAATGGTAGCACCCCTAATACTTGCGCCTTTTTTAAGCACATATTTAATAGAGGCGGTCCCATAAAACCTATGTTTTTTTGTTATCACTATATAATTCCTACCATATAACTATTGTAGAACATTTTTTCGCTTGCAACTTTATATTTACTGGCTTATCCAGAAATTTTTTCGCGGCCTTTTAGGCGGCGGCGCTTTAAGGTAAGGCGGCCCGCCCTAGACGACATACGCTTCATAAAGCCGTGCATTCTGGCACGCTTGCGAGTTTTTGGTTGGTGGGTTCGCTTTGGCATAATCTAATTACATACTTTAACACAGAGATGCGTTTTGCTCAAGCCCCTAGTAATTTATAAAATATTAAACTGTAGAAAATACATAAATTAACTAAAATATTTTACAAACTATCCACAGACTTGGTTGTTTTATCCACAGGTTTACAGGTATACAATTTTATTGTGTATAAATATCACCCCTGTTTAATATAGTTTTAGTATAGAACACAAAAATTAACAAATTGGCTGTGGAAAACTTTTAGTATATTTAGTACACTAGTAAGTAATCGTAAAAATACCGACAACCAGCGCGGAGGGGAGATTACAAAAAACAATGAAGGACGACACGCTTTGGCAAGCCATCCTAGGAGAGATTGAGCTTTCTATTTCTAGGGGTAGCTATGTAACGTGGTTTAAAAATACAAGAGTACTAAGAACAGAAGGAAACGTAATTGTTATTGGGGTTGGTAACATCTTTACAAAACAGCAGCTAGAAGTTAAATATCGCCCAATGTTAGATTCTTTATTACTAAAATATGCACCAGAAGGCACTAGGTTAGATTTTAAAATTTATGCTGTTCCTGCTCGTAGTAATAACTCTTCTAAACAAACAGCCACTAGCCCAAAAAGGCCAACGCCCAACCAAACTACTATTACTACAAACACACCTAAAAATAGTTTTTCTCAGTCTTACCGTAAGGGCCTAAACGAAACCTACACTTTTGATTCTTTTATAGTAGGTTCTAATAACGAGCTTGCTTACGCTGCCGGCCAAGCAATTTCTTTGTCTCCGGGTAAAAAATATAACCCAATGTTTGTTTATGGAGGAGTTGGCCTTGGAAAAACACACCTTATACAAGCCGTTGGTAACGGAATACTTGTAAATAATCCTAAGGCGCGGGTTGTTTACATTACTAGTGAGCAATTTGTTCAAGAGTTTTTGCAAGCAATTAGATACAAAAAAATTAGTGACTTTACCGCCCACTACAGAAGCGCCGATGTTTTAATTGTAGACGACCTACAATTTATTGCCGGTAAAGAAAAAACTCAAGAAGAGTTTTTTCATACCTTTAACGCCCTGCACCAAGCCAATAAACAAATCATTATAAGTAGTGACAAACCGCCCAAAGCCATTCCAACACTAGAAGAAAGGCTAAGAAGCCGTTTTGAATGGGGCATGATAGTAGATATAGGTACGCCAGACTTTGAAACACGCAGTGCAATATTACAAAACAAGGCCATACAACACGAACAAGATTTACCACCAGATGTTGTAGAGTTTTTAGCCAACCGGTTTCATAACAACATTAGAGAACTAGAGGGCGCCCTTAACCAACTGCTTGCCTTTTGTGAAATGCGCAACTTAAAACCCAGCATATCTGTTGCAACCGGTGTTTTTGGGGCTTCTCCTGGCCGGCCAAAAAGAATCTCTTCTAAGCAAATAATAGAAAAAACGGCCAAGCATTACCAAGTAGACTTAATTGATCTTTTAAGCCCAAGGCGAGACAAAGACATTGTGGTACCACGCCAGGTTGCAATGTATTTATTAAGATCTGAGCTTAAACTTAGCTTTCCTAAAATTGCTCAAGAATTAGGCAGAAAAGACCACACCACCGCCATGCATTCGGTAGAAAAAATTCAAAAAGAACTTCATTTTGACAGCATCTTAAAAGAACAAGTAGACGAAATTAAGGAGCGTTTATATGCATAATAAATGTGTACAACTTGTGTATAAACGGTGTAAACATATGTGTATAAATATTAGTGTTTGTACACATAAACCACAGCTTCAGTTAAATATTGCTTTTAACGTTGCTTTAATACACTTTTTTAGCACAGCCGTTCCACTGTTTTTACACAACCAAAATCTTAATTTTATATCTATTAATTCTAACTTTTTACACAATATCCACAAGCCCTATAACAACAACTACATATAAGAAAGGAACTATTATGAAGTTACAAGTAACCCAAGAAAATCTATCAAAAGCACTATCAAATGTAGCTAAAATAGCTATGGCAAATAAAAACCCATTACCAATATTAAATAATGTAATGCTTAAAACAATAGATGGTAGATTAAGCTTATCTGCTACAAACCTAGAAATAGCAATAACAGAAAAGATTGGCTCTAAAGTTAGTGAACAAGGTGCAATAACAGTACCAGCTAGGTTAATGCAAGAATACATAACAAGTTTGCCATCTGGTGTATTAGAACTAGAGCTTAACGAAACAAAGTTAAATATTAGTACCGAACAATATAGATCTACTATAAATGGAGTAGTGGCGGATGATTTTCCTTCTTTTCCTACCATAGACGAATCTGTAAGTATATCTTTGCCAATTAAAGATTTTAAAAAAGGCTTACAACAGGTTGTGTTTGCAGCTAGTCACGACGATTCCAGACCAGTTTTAACAGGAGTATTTTTGCACACCGTAAACGGCATTTTACATGCAGCCGCAACAGATAGTTACAGATTAGCAGAAAAATCTTTTTCTAAGATTGCCCAAGAACTTTCTTTATTAGTTCCAGCAGATGCAATATTAGAACTACTTAGAGTAATACCAGAAACAGAAGATACCGTAACAATTAGTGCCGATGCTCAACAGGTTTTATTTAAAGCCGGAGATATAGAGCTAGTAACACGTTTAATAGATGCCACTTACCCAGATTATAAAAAGCTTATACCAAAAAACTTTACTACCACAGCAACTTTGCCGCGCGATGAACTGGTATCTATAACAAAAGTATCAAGCTTATTTGCGCGCGAAAGTGCCGGTAGTATTACTTTGCATGTAGATGCTATAGACGGAGTTGTTAGTATAAACTCTATTGCATCGCAATTAGGAGAAAACTCATCTAAAGCCAAGGCAACAGTAGAAGGTTCTGGCGAAGTTACGCTTAATTCTAGGTATTTGCTAGATTCTTTAAATGCACTGGGCACCAAAGACGTTACAATTAGTTTTAATGGCAAGTTAGAACCATTTGTTTTAACTAGTAGCCAAGCAACTAATCAAACATATATTGTAATGCCCTTAAAATCTTAAATAAATAGTGGTGGGCTAATAAAAATGGCAATAGATAATAATACACTTACATCTTTACGGCTGCAAAATTACCGTTCTTATAATGACTATGCGGTAGAGTTTTCTGAGGGTGTAAATATTGTGGTTGGCCCAAACGGTTGTGGCAAAACCAATATGTTAGAGTCTTTGTTGTTACTATGCGGAATAAAGCCCTACCGCGCCCGCTACACAGATACTGTTCAAAAAGGGGCAGATTGGTCTAGAATAGAAGGCACTTATAGCAATTTTCAAAGAATTGTAAAAATAAAAAAAGATAACGCCACAGTAGATAGATCATACATTGTTAAGAACACCCCAAAAAAAAGGCTACAATTTGAGGATCTTTTGCCTGTAGTACTTTTTGAGCCAGAGCACATGCGATTTATTACCGGGTCACCAGAACGCAGGAGGCAATTTATGGATGTTTTGTTAAGTTCTACAGATGCAGAATATGCTAAAAGTCTTAAGGCTTATTTAAGGGTCTTGGCTCAAAGAAATGCTCTTTTAAAATCGGGCCAAAACTCTGACTTGTTTGTGTGGGATATTCGTTTGAGTGAACTTGCGGGCCAACTGGTAGCCAAGCGCCTGCAATTAATTAAAGAAATTAATTTAGTAATTAAAAACATTTATAGTGAGATAGCTCAGTCTAGCCAAGTTGTAACCTTAGATTATCTTTGCACAACTCCACAAGAAAATTACGAATCTAAACTAGTAAGATTACTAGAACGACAAAAACAGCAAGATATCTTGCGTGGATACACCTCGCTAGGGCCACACAGAGACGATATAAGCGTGCTATTAAACAATAATGAGTCTAATACCACTGCGTCTCGCGGAGAGACCAGAACGCTTATTTTGTGCCTAAAAATAATAGAATATCAATTGCTTATAAAATATCGTAACCAACAGCCGATTTTGCTACTAGACGATGTTTTTAGTGAGCTAGATGGCGCCCGCCGCAAAAGTCTTACGGGTTATTTAGAAAATACCCAAACCATTATTACCACCACAGACGCAGACGTAATACGTAAAAACTTTGCCCAAAACACCAACCTTATTGGCCTGTAGGCCTTTGTATGTTAAGATCAGAAACAAAATTTTCGTCTTCTATAATAAATAATAATTTTGATCTATCTTGGTTGTAGTCTATCTTTACTTTATAGGTTTTATTTAAGCTGGGTATATTAACATCAAAATACCTTGGGTAGGGTTCTCTTGCTACTCTTTCGCTAACGCCCACAACAGATACGGTATCGTTAGTCTTGCCGTTCTTTTTAGCAACAAAAAGCGCTAAATTATTTTTAAAACCATCGTAATCGCTAGGTGTTGTCATGTTTTTGTATAAATAAAGTTGTTCATCTTTTACTTTAAGCATGGCCTCGTTACCGCCACTGTTTGGGTCAAGTACGATCTCTTTTTTGCTATTATTAATCATAGAATTTAATAAAAATAAAATAATTATTGCAATTATTGATATAATCACCACCAGAATTGTTTTTTTATTAATCATCGTTTGTTCTCCTTAATTGTTATGTGCTAGTGGCAGATTTCTTTTTGTATGTCCACATACCTATTGGCGGCCCCTTAGAAACAATTTCTTCTCTAGTAAAACCCTTTACGTTTGTTTGTTTTTCTCCGTCGCCCCATCTGCTTTCTGGGTCTGCAAAATAAAAGGTGTTGCCATCTTCTGATACTTTTCTTAGTATCATATAATGGTTTCCAAAAAAACCACCCCCAAAGCTAATAAGAACAAGGCCTCCATCCATTATTGTTTGCTTGGCTTTATCAAAATCGGTGGTGCCAATATCTTCAAAGTCAAGATTATATTCTTTAGCAGCTGCCGGCCAAGCTCCCCAGCTTGTTCCACCATTAGTAAAACCGTTTGCCTCTGACCATTTTGCGGTTTCTATTGGGGTTACTTTTTTAGAACCAATTGTAGATACTATCATAGCTAACGACGTTATTCCGCACCCAGAGCGTTTTATGGTGCTACTTCCGTAAGTAGTACTACCGTAAAGATCGTCGCTCTGAGAATAATAAACCATTTGATTTGGCCCATTTTTTAAATCAAAGCCGTATTTACCCGGTGTAGATGTACCACTATCTGTACTGCAACCAGCAACACCACTAGCCGCAGAGATGCCAGCTAGTTCTTTTAACAGCTCTTCTGCTCTTATTGGCTGCGTAATGTTTCTGGCATCTATATGAACCTGCAAAGGGCTTTCAAAGTCTTCTAGAATAATTCTTTGCGCCTCATAAACAGATGTTGCTTTTTTTAAATCTTCGTATACTTTTTTATAGTTTTCTGTAAGCTCTTTCCATAAATAGTTAATTTGAAAGTCAAAATCAAAAACATTTTTATTAATTGAGTTTGCGTATTCAACTATAGCTTTTCTACGACCACCAGTCCACTGTATTAAACCAAGGCCACCAGGGGCGTTTGGATCTGGGTTTTGATTTTGGCCCCCCACCTCGCTAGTGTTGCCCGCGGCCTCATTTGCTTGTTCCGCTGTTGCGTTGGGCGGTAGGCCGGACTCTGCTTCTATATTTACTATAAAGCCCACGGCCTGTATGGGTGTTAGGCCTTTGGCTAGTAGCATACTATAAATTCTGGCTTGGCCTGTATCTGCGGGGTTTGTAGCTATAAGTCCAGACTGTTCAGCCGCCGCGGGTGAACCACCGGGGTTTACCACCGGTGCAGGCGCAGTCGTTCCGTTTGAAAGTATATTGGTATCAAACCATTTTGCAAGTTTATTATTAGTTTCTTCATCTGGAGATTTAACGTTTTTAATATTGCCAAAAGCAACGGCGTATTCTTTGTTGTCTTTAGACTTTACTAACCCCATTTGGCGAGTTTCTTCACCTATTTCACCCCAGCCTGGCTTATATGTGGTTGCTCCAATTTGACCAAGACCCCAGGTTTGTGCCGGTGTCATTTTAGCTAGTATATAGTCAGAAGTTTGCTTGTCTACAATTTTTCCCTGCCTAAGCGCAGCCATAAATTTTACTTGGCTTGCAAAGCTCCATTTTGTGGCTTTTCCGCCCTGCGTGCCTTCACTTAATATTACGTCTGTTTCTTTGTCTCCTATAGAAGCTAATATTTCCTCCATGGTTTTAGACATTTCTTCATCTGTGCCCCCGGCAACTTTTACGGCCATAATGGCCTCGTTGTCAGAATTTGTAAGAGCATTTACAATGTTTTGTTCTTGTGCGCCGGCGCCTCCTTGGCGCTTTAAATATGCTGCAATTATTAAAACCTTAATTGTAGACCAAGGGCTGGTTGTTTTAACTTCGCCAAAAACAGTAGGTTCGGCGGCTGTGTTTGGTTGGTCTCCAGGATTGGGTTGGCTAAGATCTAACCAAGCTATTCCTGCCTTATCTCCAAATTCTTTAATAAAATTTTGCTCTTCTAGCGAAATATTACCCGCCGGTGTGCTAATACAAGCTTCGTCGCCTGGCACGTACCTAGTGTATCCCCCTCTAATGGCTTTTCTGGCTTCGTCTGCGGGGTTTTTGGCGGCAAAAACCAGGCTACCCGTGCTGGCAAAAAGATCTACTATAAATACGGCCGCAAATAAGAACAACAATGTTTTTTTAAAATATATTTTTTTTACTATATACATTTTTTAAGTTCCCCTTTAATGAATAGTGATTTGCTGGGCCAGGTATTATATTGATACATTATTTTGCGCCTGTGCTTCTGGGGGTTCTTCTGCGTTCTGGCTTTTTAGCCACGCTACTGCGGTGTAGGGTCCGTCAAAGTCTATATGAAGATGCGGACCACTTGAATTGCCGGCGTTGCCAGAAAGCCCAATAACCTGGCCAGCAACTACCTTATCCCCCTCTTTAACTAATCTTTCTTGCAGGTGGGCATATACTATGGTTGACCCATCACCGTTTGTTATTCCGTGGTCTATCTTAATTACTCTACCGTAAGAGGCAAAACCCTCGCTACCACTCCCCGGTATATCCTTAGAAACAGTTACCGTTCCGTCTGTTACTGCGTGTACGGGGGTGCCCTTGGGTACGCTAAAGTCATGTGCGGAGCTATTTGTTTTGCTACTTACGGGCCAGTATATTTTACCCGGTACGCCCGTTCCAGAAAAACTACTGCCAGAACTGCTGGCGCTATTGTTTACTGCACCATTGCCGTCATCAAAAGCACATTTGGCATCATCGTCATCTGGGTTCATGCAATCGCTTGTTTTGTTTTCAAAGGCTAATGCGGTTGCTATTCCCCTGTCAAGATAATAAGCAGTATAAAATTTTACATCTGGGTCTTCTCTACATTGTTTAAACGCGTCTTCGTCTTCTTGTGAGAGCGCCAAGCCTTCGGCAATGAGTGTGTCCGAATCTGATGGATGGCACTGGTTTACCCAGTTTTTATAATCTTGTACTTTATTGTTTGCAACTAACCACTTTTCGGTTTCCATTACTCCGGGTAAAGCATCTACTTCTGCGTCAGTAAAGCCGTAATTGGTTACTCCCGCCTGTTCGTAAAGCTGGGCAACCCCGCTAGCCTCGTTAGTTGCAGAACCGTCTGCGGCTAAAACTTGTTTAGAAATATAATTTAGGGGGTTAATTATTTTAGCAGCGTTCTGAACACTAGCAATTGCTATTCCTTTTGGGTTACTTGGAGAAGTCATAATTGTGTTAAATGCATAAGAGTTAGGGTTGTCTAGTGCAAAATATTTGTCGTAAAGAGACATTGTTTTTAGTTCTTGTTTTTTTTCTAGAGCAATTTGTTGTTCTATTTCGGCTGTTTGTTTAGGGGTTTTTGCCGTGCCACCCATTTTATAGCGTTGAGAGCTTGCCATTATGCCCGCCCCTATAGATAATGCATCACCAACCTTATCACCGCTTTCGTAACCATTAAAAGCACC
>CAYRFD010000022.1:0-16162 GCA_964423475.1 uncultured Candidatus Saccharibacteria bacterium | reverse complement strand
CTATATATAAAACCAATACTATACAGGTTATAGATAGCGCCAATTTGCCAACAAGAAACTATAACGTTAAGGCAAACACTCAACTAGCTTTAGCTACCGCAGCAGGCTTTTTGTTTAGCGTAATTATATTGTTTTTTACGTACGACTACAAACTATCTAAAAGCACCGCCAACCCTGCAAAAGCTAAAGCAAATAACAAGGTAAAAGCAAAAGCTAAATCAACTCCTAAAAACGCTACTGCCACTAAGGCTAAACCCACAAAAAAGAGTAAAAAATAGGCACGCAATGAAAAAGGTGCTGTTTACATCGCATACGGCCAATTTTCAAAAGTTTAACCACCCATTTATGAAATGGTTTAAACAGCAAGGCTATGAGGTTCATTATGCTTCTATGGGAGAAGAATGGGTATTACATTGCGATAAGCACCATACTATATGTTTTAGCAGATCTCCCTTTAGTATAGATAACATAAAAGCCTACAAGCCACTTAAAAAAATTATAGATACAGAAGATTACGAGATTATTCATACCCATACACCAATGGGCAGTGTAGTAACACGTTTAGCTGCGCGCAAAGCAAGAAAAAACGGTACTAAAGTAATATACACGGCGCATGGGTTTCATTTTTATAAAGGCGCGCCACCTCAAAATTGGGCTATATATTACCCTATAGAAAAACTATTATCTAGATATACAGATGTTTTAATAACAATAAATACCGAAGATTACGATTTAGCAAAAAAATCTATGAAAGCACGGCAAATTGTAAAAATTAATGGTGTTGGTGTTGACTTAAAAAAGTTTAAACCTATTGTAAATTCTAGTAAAAAAATAGAGTTACGCAAACAATACGGTTACAGCCCAGATGATTTAATACTAATTTGCGTGGCAGAATTGAACGGCAACAAAAACCAAGAATTTTTAATAAAATGCATTAAAGATTTGTCTAGCAAACATCCAAATATAAAACTATTACTTTGCGGCGAGGGCGGCTTTCGTGAAAAATACCTACAGTTAATAAATGAATATAAATTAGAAAATAATATTCAGCTATTGGGTTACAGAAAAGATATTGCAAAGCTAATGCAACTTTCTGATATTGGTGTTTCTGCTAGCCTGAGAGAAGGCCTACCGTTAAATGTACTAGAAGAACTAGCAACAGGATTGCCTGTGCTGGCTAGTAGTAACCGTGGACACAAAGATATTGTTAGTAGCATAGAACTAGGTTATTTGTATACAACAAACAATAAAAAAGAGTTTTTTGATATCTTTTATAAAATGATTAACAGCAATTATACCGAGTTAAATCAAATCAGAAACAAAGCCACACATAAATACTCTATAGCTAAAGCAATTAGCAGTTTGCAGCCAATATATTTCAGTAATAAATTAAACGAAACAGAAGACGTATATAGCTCTGGACAAACCCTAAAACCAACGCTTAATCTGCAAGACCAAGCTGCATTTTTTAGCAATTTGCAAAATAGTCAGGGCTCTATACGGCGTATACGCAGAATTGTAAAAGAGCAAAATATAGATGGCGGAGCATATAGTGATGATCAATCCCAAACAACAAAATAATTCAGCCCCAATTAGGGTGCTACATATTGTTACTGTAATGGACCGTGGTGGTTTAGAAACCATGCTAATGAACTATTATAGAAATATAGATAGAACAAAAATACATTTTGATTTTATAGTACA
Source organism: uncultured Candidatus Saccharibacteria bacterium (assembly GCA_964423475.1). GTDB lineage: Bacteria > Patescibacteriota > Saccharimonadia > Saccharimonadales > CAIOMD01 > JAUPVN01. Next base: position 14,458 of record CAYRFD010000022.1, on the reverse strand, counting down.
CAGGCCCCAAAAAGGTGCATATGATGACGAAATTATTAAAATGGGTGGCAAAATATACCAAATGCCTGCAATTAATTTAAAAAATATTTATACATATAGAAAAAAGTTAAAAGCTTTACTCATAAAGCACCCCGAATACCAAATAGTGCATTCGCATTTAGATTCGCTTTCTGCCTTGCCACTTTCTGTTGCTAAAAAAGCCGGTATACCTACAAGAATTGCCCATAGCCATACAACTAACTTTGATAAAAATTATAAATCTAGCATACGGCACGTATATAAAAAATTTATAAAGTATTACGCTACCGATTATTTTGGCTGCTCTAAAGAAGCTGTTGATTTTATGTTTGGTAAAAATATACCCGATTATTACATCATGCACAATGCAATAGATGTAGATAAATTCAAATATAATCAAAAAGTACGCAATAAAGTTAGAAAAAATTTAAACATCCCAAAAGACGTTTTGGTAGTAGGGCACGTAGGCCGGTTTAATTACCCCAAAAATCATGAATTTTTAATTGATATATTTTACGAATTACATAAAAAAAATAAAGACTCATTACTTATGTTGGTAGGCGAAGGTGACTTAAAACAAAAGATTATAAATAAAGTAGATAAGTTAGGCTTAGCAGACTCTGTTATATTTTTAGGTAGCAGGCCAGATGTTAATGAACTAATGCAAGCAATGGATATTTTTGTTTTTCCGTCTAGGTATGAAGGCTTAGGCATAGCACTAATAGAAGCACAGGCCGCGGGTCTCAAATGCTTAACGACTAAAGATGTTATTCCTAGCAGTGTTGATATTACTGGCAAAGTAAATTTTATAGATTTACAGTTGGGACATAATATTTGGGCAAATCGGGTAATAATACCAGGTACTACTAATAATCATAATATTGAAATCATAAATTCTAACTACAGCATAAACAAGCAAGTAGATATGCTCACTGACTATTACTGGAACATGCTTAATGTATTATTTAATCAAAAAAGTAGTATAAAAAAATGATATCAAAAATACTAATCAATAAGTCTTTAGTTTGGCTATACATATTTTACCTAGTGTATACACCTGTAATTATAAGCAGTATATATTTTGATAAGTATTTTACAATCCCAATTATAACTATACTGCTATTAATCCCCTATATTATTCGCAAGGATAATTCAATTATAAAAATATTAATGCACAAAAATATTATCATACTAATGCTCACGGTATTTAGTTTAAGTGTTTATTTTACTCTTGTTCAAACCATTAACAATATAGAGATACAAAATATATTAGATTATCGATTAATACAAAATAATCTTATAAACTTTCTAATAATAAACATTGCTATAATTAGTGACAAATTAAGTAGATTAGGTTATTCCAAGAAAGATGCTCTAGAAATACTTCTTAAAATTGGAGCGATACAAGGTGTTATATGTGTAGTATCAATTTTTTTCTTACCCTTGAAAGATATTGCCGTACAACTTTACGCTAACACGGGGGGTATAAATGAATTTGTTATCGGTTCAAGAGTCTTTGGCATTTCAAACGATTACACGTTTGGTACCCCAATTTATCACGGTATGCTAGCAGGCATTGGCTTGTACTATGCTATCAAAAATAAAGTTAACTATTACCCATATATTGCATTGATTCTATTCGCATCAATAATGAACGGTCGTACCGGTATATTAGTATTCATTATTTTTTACTTAGGAATTATCGTTCATAATTTATTGATAGGCAATTTAAAATACGCCAAGAAGCCTCTATTAGCTATATTGCTTGTTTCAGTTTTAATGGTTGGAGCAATACAATACGTTGCACCAAGTTCGTATAATTTTATTAGCATACTCGTTCAAGATACAAATAATTTAATATTTAAAAAAGAACTAACAGGTAATTACGAAGCATTAAATCAAAGCATAAGTTTACCTAGTGGCAATGCACTCATATATGGGGCAGGCCATAGGGTTTACGCCGACAAGGCTAGTGAATACGAGACAACCTCGTCAGACATAGGATTTATCAACGATCTATATATGATAGGTATTGTTCTATCTATAGTATTTTACATAACAATATTATATTTTTTACGCTATCGTTCTACAGAAGATAAATTTCTAATGACAGCATTATTTATAATTTTAATGTTTGCAAACATTAAAGGTGAAGTGTTTAGGTCAAGCATAGTAATGTTTTTAGTTATTTATACAAAGATTATACTAGATTCTAAGTACACGGATAAAATTCATGAATAACAATGAACTTATATCTATAATTGTACCCATATATAATGTTGAAAAATACTTAGTAAAGTGTATTGATTCAATTATTAGTCAAAATTATACAAATATAGAAATAATACTAGTTAATGACGGTTCAAGTGACGATTCTGGCATTATTTGCGATGAATACGCGCGCAAGGATAATAGAATACGAGTCATTCACAAAATCAACAGTGGTATTTCGGATGCGCGCAATGTTGCAATCGACAAAGCACTAGGAGAATATTACACATTTATTGACAGTGATGACTATGTAGATGTTGAGTATATTAGTACTCTATATAAAAACCTCTTGGATAATCATAGCGATATAAGCATTGGCGGGTATGATACATTTTATGGAAAAACTGACAAAAAACAATCGTTTGACAATATAGTCAAGGTATACGATAATCGCGGTGCTTTAGAAAACATGTTATATCAAAAAAATATATACACAAGTGCTTGGGGCAAACTGTACAATAAAAGACTTTTTGCAAATATTAGGTATCCAAGTGGTAAAAATTGTGAGGATTTAGGTACGACATACAAACTAATCTACGCTGCAAATAAAATATCAACAATAACCAATCCGATATATCATTATTACTATCGCTTGAATGGCCTGTCTAAAGCACAATTTAATATTACTAGAATGGACGGCCTAGTATTCGCAAGAGAAATATTAAATAGCGTTGAATCGCTAGGACATGGAACTAGGAAAGCTGCAATAAATAGACTGTTTATGGAGGCTATATATATACTTGTAACTATTTATAAAAATAGAGCTAACTATATAAATGAGTATAGCGAATGCAAAAACCTGATTAGAGAATATAGGCAGATTGTACTCTTTGATAGTAACTCTAGGGTGATATATAGGATATACGCGCTTGTATCTTATATTGGGATCTCTGGTTTATGTAAGGCATACAGCTTCAAGGCTAGCACACAGGAGCATCTTAAGATTTAGTATTATGAAATCGTTTAAAGAATTAACTATCCCAATATTTCAAGAATTAGCTGTAATTGCGTCTTATAATAATAGATTACCTACCAATACAGATAAAACAGCCTATATATTTCTATATCCTGATTATGGGAATATAGGTGACTTGGCTATAGGATACGCACAAATACAATATCTTAAGCAAAAGTTAACCAATTACAAGATAATATCAATAAATGTTTCAGAAACATACAAATACATAGCACATATAAAAAAGACAATCAAAACAAATGATTTAATATTTATTACTGGCGGTGGCAATTTTGGTGATTTATACCCCAAGGCTGATTATGGCAGGTTGTTTATAGCTAAGAGTTTCCCCAACAACAAGATATGCTCGCTGCCACAAACCATATATTTTACTAATACAAATTATGGTCAACGAAGGCTTAAGATCAATAAGAAAATTATTTCGGAACATAAAGAATTTACAATATTTACTAGAGAAAACGTCAGTTTCGACTCTGCCTGTAGTTATTTTAATAATGAAGTTCACCTAACACCAGATATAGTATTTTCATTATTGAATGATTGCAGAAACATAACTAGAAACGTCAGGGATAAAATAATCTTTACCATTAGAGCTGATGGTGAAAAATTCGTTAGCGAATATATTGTTACTAGTCTAGCTAACTGTTTGCCAGATAATAAAATTATATTTCGGGATACCATAATTAATCAAGAATATTATTCAAATAAATACAATCAAGACTATATCAATAGCATACTAAATGATTATAGGTCTGCAAAAATAGTTATTACGGATAGGCTACATGGGATGATATTCGCCGCCATTACTGGTACCCCTTGTATAGTTTTGCCAAATGCTAATCATAAAATTTCGGCAACATATAATACTTGGCTGAAACAAAGCAATTATATTATTTTTCTTGAAAAGTCGAATGTTAATGATTTTAGGCTAGCTATTCATTCGTTATTAAAATTAAAAAATAATAACTATAAAAAAATATCGCTACCATTTACTGAGCTAGACTCATATTTGGGTAATTATAACAGGACTTTATCATGAACAAAAATAAAGAATTATTTAAAAATACAATAATTATTTCTGCCGGAAGATTCACCACACAATTTATTTCTTTTATATTATTGCCCATATACACATTTAATTTGTCACCGAATGAATATGGTGAAGTGGATATTATCTTAGCTTATACGTTACTACTAGCTCCATTATTAACTATCCAGCTTGAAATGGCTTCATTCAGATTTTTAATAGATGCAAGAGGTGACAAGGAAAAAATTAGTAATATTATATCCAGTACTTTAACTATTGTATTTAAAATGTTGTTTGTTTGTTTAATAGGTAGCATAATCATCACCCGGTTTGTTAATATGCCATACGCATTTATTTTGTCTCTAAACATATTGTTCACAATAATAACAAATGTATTTTTGCAATTTGCACGCGGACTAGGTGATAACAAAAAATATGCTATAGGCAGCACAATAACTGGTTTATTTACATTAATATCGTCGTTAATATGTTTAATAGTATTTAATCTTGGTATAAGTGGGGTCATAGCATCAATCATAATTGCTAATATTGCTTGCATGATATATTTATATTTTGGCTTAAATATAAAACAATTTATCGATTTTAAAATTAATAACCCTAAAATTAGATCAGAACTTATACGCTATTCATTACCCCTGGTAATAAGTAGCTTATCTTGGTGGATAATCAACGTATCTGACAGAACAATTATCACACTAACGTTAGGCGCTACAGCGAACGGAATATACGCAGTTGCTAACAAATATGCTGCAATATATATAGCAATATTTTTTGTTTTTTATATGTCTTGGTCTGAATCTACGGCACTACACATTAAGTCAAAAGATAGAACAGTATTTTTCTCTAGTTCTTTAAATTCAGCAATCAAATTTTTTAGTGCGCTTGGGATAATTCTGATTGCAATTTACCCAATATTTTCGGCCTTTCTAATTAGTACCGAGTTTAAGGAAGCGAGCCAATATGTACCAGTACTTATCATGGCTGCTTACTTTAGCTCTATAAATGGCATGTATAGTGCAATATATTTAGCACTCAAAAAATCAGCGCATGTTGCAAAAACCACCCTATACGCTGCTATATTTAATGTTATTGTTACGGTATGTCTAGTGCAATATATTGGAGTCATGGGTGCCGCAATTGCCACAACACTTTCATTTGTACTTTTAACGTTGCTTAGATTCTTTGATATAAAAAATTATGTCACTCTTAAACATGATACAAAACTATTTATTAAAATATTAATTGCATATGTTATTTCGATTGTATTGTTTTATCAGTACAGCACAATAGGTAATATCTCTAACATTATTTTTGCAGGATTATTCTTTATATATTTAAATTCATCTTTAATTAAAACATTATTTAATACTGCACGTACTAGGATAAATAGAAAGAAATTTACATCTTGAGACAAAAATACTGGATATTATTAATATTAATTTGGATGGGCATTATATTTTATATGTCTGGCCAAGTGGCTACAACATCATCTGGTTTGAGTAGCTTTTTTGTAGAACCAATAAAACCATATGCACCAGACTTTAGCCAAGATGCCATAACTTTTATTGTGCGTAAATCTGCCCATATTTTTATGTATTTTGTTTTGGGCATGTTAATTTTTAATGTGTTGCGGCAATATACCCAAAACAGCAAAAAACTTATTGGTTTTAGTATACTTTTTGCATTTGTATACGCAGTATTAGACGAGCTTCATCAAGCATTTGTTCCAGGGCGTAGCGCAGAACCACGTGATGTTTTGCTAGATACAATTGGTGCTAGTTTGGGCGTGGCCCTATGTATGTTAATAATAAGGCGTAAGGCCAAAAAGGCGGTTAATAATGGTTAAAAATAAAGCAAAAACTACTACGGGCAAAAAATTTTCTAGCAAAAATGTTGTTGCCAAAAACGCTCCAAAGCAAAAAGCTACTAAACTAGGCATATTTGGCAAAGTTATAGCAGGCTTTATTGCATTAAGCTATATATTGGCACTTTATACTGTGCTAAGCACCAAACTTGTGCCTACAAAATATTTGTTAGTTATTGTGCCAGTATCTTTACTAATAACTGCTGGTGTTATGTATGCCAACATCCGCTACCAGTGGCAAAGCCTAGCCAAAAGCATATTACTGATAGTTTTAAGCCTATTGGTGCTACTAGCTAACAGCTACATGTTTGTTATAGCAAATAGCACCAATAACTTTTTTAACAATATTGGTGGGCAAAAATACAGCCTAGAATCCTATAGTATTGTTACTAAAAAATCTAAGCCAAGCAGCCTAAAAAATGGCCAGGCCATAGGCTACCTAGCAGATGGCCAAAACAACACTGCCGTACTACAAGAAGTATCTAAAAAAACCAAAGCCAAACCAACACCGTTTAACGAACTTGCCAGCCTAACAGTGGCGCTAGATGACCAAACGGTAGATATGGCCGTAATGCGTAGTGCGCTATTGCCATTACTGCAGCAAAACTATTTGAGCTTTTATAACGATATAATAGTATTAGATACCTTTGATATTAAAGTAGCATCTAAAACCACCGCCAAAACAGATATTACTAAACCTTTTGCAGTATTTATTGGCGGTATAGATACCTATGGCCAAATAGATACCACTGGGCGTAGCGATGTTAATATTGTTGCAGTTGTAAACCCACAAACCCGTAAAATATTGCTAGTAAATACCCCGCGCGACTACTACGTGCAGCTACACGGCACAACAGGTGTGCGCGATAAACTTACCCATGCTGGCATATATGGCGTAGATATGTCGCGCCAAACGCTAGAAGATTTGTACGGCATACCAATAGCATATTCTGTTAGGGTAAACTTTACGTCTTTGCTAAATATTATTGATACTATAGGTAATGTAATTGTATATTCAGAAAACGCCTTTACTAGCGGTAGCTATAATTTTGAGGTTGGATATAACCAACTAGATAGCAAACAGGCGCTAGAGTTTTCTCGCAATCGCTACGCGTTTGAAAACGGCGATAGAACCCGTGGCCAAAACCAACAACGCGTTATAGAGGCTATAATTGATAAACTTGGAGACCCTAGATCTTTGTTAAAATACCAAAACGTTGTACAGGCGCTAGGTAGCTCTGTGCAAACAAATGCCAGCAAAGAAGAAATATCTGCTGCCATAAAACAGCAAATGAATACACTTGGTAGCTGGCAAGTAGAATCTATAGCCGTAGACGGGGCAGACAGCCACAACGCTACCTACAGCATGGGCCCTGGTGCACTTTACGTAATGGAGCCCAACCAAGAATCCCTAAACGCCGCCCGCACCAAAATCCAACAATATTTGCAATAAAAAAATAGCTAAAAACAATGTATAAAAAAGGCCTACTATGCAAGAGTCAGGTTAAGGCTGTGGTGTATCAACGTCATCTACTTGTAAAGGCTCTGTTAAGCTATAATATGTTGGCCCTTCATATGGTTTACCCGTTTCTTCATCTAACAGTATTTCATCTTGTGAATTTAAATCTTGGTAGCCATAACCGTGCCATATTCTATCGCTAGAATCCTTAAGGTGTCTAGAGGCTTTAGCTACTGGCGCAAATAATCTACAACCAGAAATTCTTGCAATATAATGTGCTATGTTTTCTTCTCCGTCTTTTATGGGTTCGTTTGTTGAGCATGAATCTAAAATAATATCTGGGCTTCCCATTCTTCTTAGAATTTTTGCAATAACATTTGCAGACCCATTTTTAATACATATACTTTCATCTTTTTGTATACCTATTCTAATAGATCTGGGTGTTCCGTGGCCACCAATAACTATTTGGCCAACCGGAATTTTGTTTTGTTTATAATCTGCTAGTAGTTTGGTTAAAATAAATATAACACCACTTACATTTTTTGCTCTGTATACTTCAGCTTTATTATCTAATCCTCTTTGTGTAAAGGCGCCATTGTAATCATCGATTCCTTTTATTACTATCTCTGGTTTTTTATTGGTTTTTGCATTATCTGCCGCTTCTTCTTGATTTGGCAAAGAAACAAGTACGTAATCTGATTCAATTAGCCTTTCGTATTCTCTTAAATTAATTTTTAACACCAATGGGTCCCATCTTTTAAAAACTTCATGAGCTTGTTCGCTAGTAAAACCTAAAACCTCAAAAAGCCTCCTTATTGCCTTAGGCATGTATGAACGGTCTATGGCATTATCATTCATTAAATCTATCTGGTGATCTAGTTCGTCGTATAATATATCAAACGATTCTGGCATGCTCCTAAGCGCTTGTACATCTGCACTGCTTACTTTACCAAAAACAGCATTTACTCTTTTTACAATATTGTCTGGTTTGTCTGTTAAATATCCTGCTCCAAATATTATTCTAAGCCCAAAATTTATAGAATCAGTGTTACCAGAATTTAATAAATTGGCTATATACTGGTCAAAATCACGTGTTTCACCGTCTTCTAAAAATTCATCACTAGCTGGTACGCTACATGCTGCTATGCGTATGTAATTAAAAAAAGATTCTTGGCTATATTCAGGTTTTTCATATTCTGTTTTTACAAACGATTCTATATCTGAATATCTTAAAATATCTGAATCAGTAAGAAAAGTTGGCCCAATTGTTCCCATGCTTTTACATAAATGATCTATTATTAATTCTCTGAATTGCTTATAGGTATAGGAACCATTAGTTTTGCTGTTTACATATTTGCTAACAATACCCCAATCTTGTTCATTTAAAGCATTTTGTTGAATATTTTTTATTAAATAGCCAATTTTGCCTGTTCTGGCAGGATAGCCTAAACCTTTACAAAGCGTTAAATCTAGATTATCTATATCGTTTGAGCCTGTTTTAGTTGAATCTACTAAAACATCATACGCCTGCATAGCTGCTATTATATATTCATGGCCACGGCCTACATCATCAAGCTCTTTAAACAAAGCATCACCTAGTACACCAGTTGCATCTTGATCTACAAAGTCTTGCAATACCACAAGACATTGTAGCATTTCTTCTTTTGTGGGTTTTCTATCTTTTTGTGTACTACTTATAGCGCCAGCAAGCATATCTGGTACAGATCTGGTATTAATATCGGTTTTATCATCTTTTGGATCTAATAACTTTTGCTTTATAAGATCATATAACTTAGGCAATTGCTCTGGATCAAAATTTGTATCTATTGACATACTCTGGGCAAAATAATTGATAGTATTTAATATACTAGATGTTAAAGGCTCTGCAGAAAAATCCCTTATACGATTAGTAAAATACTTTGATACAGAACTTGTTTCGCTAGATCTTGAACCTTCTATATTAGTTGTTGTACTCATAATTTTACTTTGTTATCATGTAATATATTTTTTAACCCTTGATGATTTCTTTAGTTTTTTTATTTGTAGTTATATTAACATTATACATATTTTTACAATCATTTAACACTAATAGATAGTTTGCGGTAGAATCTTTAGCCGTAGCGCTACCTACAGCATGGGCCCTAGTGCACTTTATGTAATGGAACCAAACCAAGAATCCCTAAACGCCGCCCGCACCAAAATCCAACAATACATGCAATAACTAGGTAATATTTTTAACCGATTTTGTTAGCTGGCGGTTGGCTAAAGCTTCGCATTCTTTTTTGGCATCGGCATACATCATTTGTTGGGGTGGGGTTTTTTGCGTCCAGGCACTGGGGCCACGCAACGCCCCAACTACTCCAAGTTCTTTGGCTACTTTTAAGTATCTTATAGCATCTATAACTACTCCGGCGCTGTTTTCGCTATCTTGCACAGATAATTTAACATCTATATCTATTGGAGCATTACCAAAACCACGCAAGCGCAAATTAAAATAGGCTACTTTATTATCTTTTAAATAGGGCAGGTAAGTGCTTGGGCCTGCAAACAAACTATGTTCTTTTACGGGTATGCCACGAATATCGTTTTGGGACCTTATTACGTTTTCTTTGCTCTTTTTTTTGCTGGCCAAGCGCGATTGCACCATCATATTATTAAAATCTGTATTACCACCAATATTTAATTGTTGATGAAAGTCTACATCTAGGCCACGATCAAAAGCTAGTTCTTGCAACACTTGGCTAAGTACACTAGCACCTAGCTGTGAGCGCATGTCATCGCCAATTATTGGTAATTTGGCATCTACAAATTTTTGTTCCCATTTTGGATTGCTAGCAATAAATACCGGTATGCAATTTAAGAAAGCTACGCCCGCGTCTATGGCTGCTTGAGCATAAAATTCTGTTGCTTGTTGAGACCCAACAGGCAAGTAGTTTATTATAATATCTGCCTTGCTTTCTTTTAATGATTTTACAATATCTACCGGTTTAGCCTTAGAAAGCCTAAAGCCTAGTTCTTTGGGCTGTTCTTGCATATAAGTTGATACACCGTCTAAAACGTGTCCCATTTGAACAGTTGGGCCTTTGGGAACCTTTGTCTGAAAAACTCTTGCACAGTTAGGTAATTGAAAAATTGCCTCTCCAACGGGTTTACCAACTTTTCGTACATCTACATCATAGGCAGCAACAACCTCTATATCACTTGGCCTATAGCCACCAATATTAGCCCACATTACCCCTGGTATTTTATCTTCATCTGAGTTTTTATAATATTCTAAACCCTGATAAAGCGATGAAAAACAGTTTCCTACGCCCACTATAGCAATTTTAATTTTAGACATACGTTTGCCCCCCCAAATTTATTAAACATAACCACTTTTACTATTTAAGTATACTACATTCTTATATTTATTATAAGTTTTTCTTATATTTGCTATACTAAACTAATGGACAACAGATATTATAAATTTTTAAAAATTATTGAGTGTGGTAGTTTTTCTAAAGCCGCAAAACAGCTAAGAATAAGCCAACCGGGTATAACTATTGCAATTGCATCGTTAGAACACAGCTTAGGTAAAAAACTAATTATAAGAAAAAAAGGCTCGGTAGAATTAACACCAGCGGGTAAAATAGTGTTGTCTACATCAGAAAATATAAATAACGAAATTAATATTATGAACAATAACCTACTAAATATTAGTAGTAACCCAATTGTTCATATTGGGATAATAGATAGCATTGCTAATTTGCTATATTCTACTAAAACCAAGAAATCTATTTTAAAAAATATAGAAGTAATGGTAGATAATTCTGCAAGAATAATTAGCCAAATAACCACAGGGCAGCTAGACTATGGAATAGTTACAGGGCAGCCTAAATCTTTGCCTAAAGACATAAATATTTATAAATTAAAAAAAGAACCTTTTACATTTGTATCGTCACCCAACAACCCAAACACTATTAGAAATACAGTTAGTAATTGGCTGGCATACAATAAAGAATCAACAACCTACGGCTACTTTTCTAAAGAATTTATGAATATGGGCCTAGAGGCTAAACCAAAGTTCTTTTCTACCAGTATGGAACTTTTAAAAGAAACAGCAATAGCTGGAGAGGGAACGGCACTATTACCAAAACATTTTGTTAATAAAGATATAAAAAATGGTAATTTAGTAGTATTTAAAACAAAGCCTTTGTCTCGCCCAATTTGGCTTGTTTCTAAAAAACCCTTGGCTAGTAATAAACAAATCAAATCAATTACAAAGAAAATTAATTCATTACTAACCAAATAATTAATACATTTTTGTAAATATAGTAAATATATTGTTTAGTATTAACTATTTTGATATAATTACATCGTGAAAGAAAAATATAAAGAAACATCACCACCCGAATTACCAGTACAGCCACTTACCAAAGATCATCTAGCTGATGCTGAAGCAATTTTAAGACAGAATATTACAGTACAACAAGTTGATCCTGTTGAAACAGAAATTAAAAAGGCAGTCAAAAAAATGGAAAGTTATTTAGAAGATCCTTCTGGCTTTCCGCAATACGTAGTTGTAACCGATAGTAACGGGCGAGTAACTGGCGTTATGGGACTAAATACCGTTAACGAAAAACTTGAAGGCATAGATGGTATTGACGAGACAACAATAGAAATTATCAATGCATACACAAATCCAACTACACAACACAGAAATATTGGTGTAAAACTGCTTTCAGTTTTAATAGCTTTGGCACAAAGCGCCGGTTTCAGAAAAATTGCAGTTGTAAGTGGCTCACGATATAAAGAAAAGGGTCATCCATTTTGGACAAAACACTTTGGAGAGCCAAAAGAACTTAAAGATTATTATGATCAAGATATAGACGCAAATTTATGGCTATATGATATACCAATATTGATCCGACCACACAAAAATTCCGATGAAATCAAGAAAATGTTACAAATTAGGGTTGATGCAGCGGTAGAAGCCTATTCAGGGCCCGACGGACCAACTAAAGAGGATGTGCGTACACGCTATTCAGAAGATAATATAGTCATTTCAGAAAGTATTGCATCAAAAGAATATAGTGCACTTTGCGCAGAGATTGGTGGCTTAATTGTTGGCATGTGTGTGTGGCACCAAACAGATTCTAAAACAGTAAATATTGATTATGTGTATGTTAAACCAAAATATCAAGGTGAAGGCATTGGGAGATTGCTAATTAATGAGGTATTAGAACAAATTGGCGATAAAACAAAAATACAATTAAGCACTCAAAACGCACAAGGCTTTTACGAAAAATTTGGTTTTGTTGTTGATAAAGGAGCCAAGCTAGTTGAGGATAGTATAACACGCGAACAAAGAATGACTCGCTTTGCTGTGGGTTCTAGATAACACTTTAAACTAGCCATAAATGTTATTTTAAATCTAACAATAATTACACCGAGAACTTAGAAATTTATAGTCACACTATAGTACGCAAAATAGTAACGACTAGCCTAAACTTGTGTAGGTGGTGGGTTTACTGGCTCTTGATTTATAGAACCTTGTACATTGCTAGATGAAGGGGCGGTGGGCTGTATTACAGTTTGGTTAGGTTGAACAAAGTTAGGAGGGGAAGACGCGTTCGGTGTTACAACTTGTTGAGCAGAAGGTGTTATTGGTAAAGAAGATACAACAGGTTGAACAGGTGGTTGATTATTTTGTTGAGCAGAGTTAGGAAATGGCTCTGTAACTGTTACATTTGGTTGAGTGGGGGCAGTAACTGGCATTGCAGAAAAATTAGCCTGGGTAAGCTCTGAATGGCCATCTACCGGCTTAGGATTCTGAACAGTACCCTTATTACTACCTATATACTGGCTTTTATCTGTAATAAATACCGCTATCCATGGCAAGAACACTACAAGTGCCCAGTAACCAAGGCCCCTATTATATTGCTTAATAAAGGCATTAAGTACGTATAAAGCAAAAAAGACAGTTATAACCCTTGAAATACCAAGTATTGGGTTGTCTACCGCCATTCTAAGGTATACAAATACTTCAAAGAGTCCTCCAATTGCTCCAACTATAACACTTTTGTTTGCAATCTTAGCCATAACTACAGTGCTATAAACGGGTACTATAGCCATCCAACCAGGTTTTCCAGCTATTATATAAAGTTTCCAAAAAATAATTAAAACTGGGATGGTATAAATTATTAGTGATATTAGTAAAATAATCATTAGTTTTCCTTTTATTTATTATTTTTAAACGCTACTGTAAGATTACTACTCTTGGGCGTGTAGTGTCAATGTTTTTGCACTTACTCACTGCATCGTAGACACCTTTGCTTTTAGAATAATTATACTAATTGTTTTAGAAGCATATTATCTACTGCTAGTTTGATTCTATTATAGGTTAGGTCTAAAAAGTCTTTAAAGTTTTTATCTGTTGGAGATGGGGTTAATGTACCCATATAGTTTTCGTTAATGTCTGGTATGTCCCAAACCGTATAGTTATTATGTATCATTTTTTTAGCTTTTGCTTCTTTGTAAGATTGTTGACCAATAAATATTGTTATATCTTTATTAGAAACTCTGCTTGGGGTTAACTGATCCCACTTACTCTTATCGTATTTAAGTAAATTATGAGCCACAAGAACTTCTTTTGTGTATGGCAACAACAAACCATTCACGTTACTATATTCTTTGGCCACCGTACCACTAGAAATTACCGTAACGCCTTTAATATTAAGTGATTTTAAGTAAGCCTCTGCTATTCGGCTTCTAAAACTATTGCCACGGCAAACAAAATGAACGGTTTTCATTATGTCATCATACCAAACACAGTATAATAAC
>CAYRFD010000021.1:0-16382 GCA_964423475.1 uncultured Candidatus Saccharibacteria bacterium | reverse complement strand
TAAAAAAGCCCAAGCCAAACGGCTCGGACTGTTTTATTGGTGGCTCCTCCCAGACTCGAACTGGGGACACAAGGCTCTTCAAGCCTCTGCTCTACCAACTGAGCTAAAGAGCCACATAGTAACTGTATAATTGTACTAAAATGATTAGATTATCTCAAGTAATCTTTTTATTAATAAAAACCGCCTCTAAAGAGACGGACTTTATTTGGTGGGTGATGAGGGACTCGAACCCCCGACCCCCTCGGTGTAAACGAGATGCTCTAGCCAACTGAGCTAATCACCCAAACTTTTAACATTATACACTATTTTAATGTGGTGCGCGAGAGAGGATTTGAACCTCCACAGGATTGCTCCCACTACCACCTCAAGGTAGCGCGTCTACCATTCCGCCACTCGCGCAAATAACAACATTATCTACTTTTAGTTATGATACTTATTTATTTTGGTATAATCAAGTTTTACGCTTTTTACTTGAACTTTTTATAGATGGCCAATAAGTTATGATACCCCATAAAGCTACACTCGCAAAAACTACATTTAATAGCACACCCGCATAAGCACCTAACCAAAATTGGTATATGGCAAGCAATGTAGCCCCAATTAAATTAGCAAATAAATAATATTTGCTTTGAGGTTTCCATTTACCCCTAGTGACAAGCATAAAAGATACAACTAAAAGGATAGAGCCTATATAACCACCAATGTTTAAAATTGTTTCCATAATTTAAGTTCTTGGCATATGATCGTACAAATGCGCTAAAGAGTATTCTGTACGAACAAACGGTTGGATATCTTGCATTGTTACGTCTAGTTTTACGCCCGGGTTTAATGTTCCGTAAGGGTCACAAATTTGTTTTATTTTTTTAAATACATCGTACAGGTCTTGGCCATAAAGTTTAACAAGATACGGTGCACGTAATCTGCCGTCGTTGTGTTCGCCACAAGTAGTACCCCCAAATGCAATTACCATCTCATAATAAGCGTCCATAAGCTTAAATATTTTTTGCCTATCGCCCACTTGGCTTAAATCAAAAAACGGTTGCATGTGTAAATTGCCATCACCCGCGTGCCCCCAAACAGCTACATCTAAATTAAAGCTATCAAAAAGCTCGTATAATTTTTGCAAAAATTCGCTAAATCTTTCTACCGGTACAACTCCGTCTTCTATTACTGGTAGAGCTTTTTTGTTGCCAATATTTTGCCATAAAACAGCTGCAGCACTATGGCGTATCTTCCAATAATCTTCTTGTTCGTTGCTATCTTTTGTAGCAACAACCGCGGTTGCGTAATTTTCTAAAATTTTATGTGCTTTTTTAACGCCTTTTTTTTGCTTATGAGTAGAGGAATCATCAAATTCTATTAAAAGTATTATTTTTGGGTAGGGTTCTTTAACAACATCTTTAAGCTGATTGGGGTTATGATCGTGCAAAAAATCTAATAAGTTTACATCTACTAGTTCTATAGCGCTTGGGTTTAATTTACGTAATTCTTGTACTGCCTGACCGGCTTTTACAGTATCGTCAAAATTAGCTACTAATAAGGTTTTTTGAGGATTATATGGCTCTGTATCTAATACTATCTCTGTAATTATTCCTAAAGTACCTTGAGACCCTACAAAAAGTGGAGTTAAATCAAATGAGCCATCGTTACCTTTAACATCCCACAAATTATAACCTGCAGAGTTTTTAGAAACATTAATTTGAGATTTTTCTATAAGATCTTGATTATCTGTAAAAATATTATCTAAAGATCTATACAGCTCACCCTCAAAAGTTGGTAAACCCTTTTTTTGGCTTAGTTCTTTTTTAGATAACCTACCAGTTGTAATTACCTCGCCATTGGCTAAAACAACTCTTAACATTTTTGTGTAGTCTTTAGTTGCACCATATTTAACCGATTTTTCGCCAGAAGCATTATTTGCTACTGCGCCACCAATTGTAGAATACTCCATAGACGACGGAAATGGTGGTAAAAATTGACCATGAGTTAATAGAGTTTGTTGCACTTTGCCATAATTTATTCCTGGTTGAACAGACACATAGTTTTTATTAGAATCTAACGCCAGGATTTTATTCATATGGGCCGGGAAAACAATCATTATACCCTGCCCTAGTGCGCTACCAGCCTGATCTGTGCCAGAACCTCTGGCAGTTAGGGGCACTAACCTTCCACGTTCTGCAAGTTGCCAGGAAAATCGTGCAATTTTACGAACATCGTTTTCTGCCCTAGGGTACACAATAATTTGTGGCATAACCTTAAAAATACTACCATCTGTAGAAAAATATTCTCTTGCATCTAAAGATGTTAATACCTCACCAATTACATGCTCTTGTAAATATTGTGCAACTTTACTCATAGTTTATTTTTTACCCTCTTTATACAATTTACTATAGCATAAGCAAAGCAATTTATTTAAGTAATTTTGGTGCGCGAGAGAGGATTTGAACCTCCACAAGATTGCTCTTACTAGTCTCTGAAACTAGCGCGTCTACCGTTCCGCCACTCGCGCATCAATATGTATACTTTTCAATATTAATTATAAATTAATATGCAATCTTTAGCGATAAAAATGTTACTGTTGATTTTGGGGTTGTTTTTTGGTGTTAATTTGCCACTGGTTTACATTATTTAAATGATCTGATGGTATATTAATTGTTTTTTCTTGTAAGCCGTAAACTGGTATATTTGTAGAATAACTAAAAACCGGTTGGTGTAAACCAATTGCTGGTACATCTTTTTGCCAAGCTGCTAAAAATGGCTTATACTTGGCCGCTCGTAAAGATGGGTTTGTTCTTGAGCGCCCCGCCTCTAAGGCTTCATCTGCTTGTTTAGATGAATACAAAGAAAAGTTAAGCCCTGGCTTTGCATCTGGCTTAGCCTGGGAAGAATGCCAATAAACATAAACATCTGGGTCTGGGCCAATATTTATTGCGTAAAGCAGTGCATCGTACTTTTTAGAGGCCAAGGTAGTTGCGGCAATTGTATCTTGGTCTTCTAGGCTAACCTCTGCCTTAACGCCTACCGCTGCCCATTGTTTTTGAAGTTGTTCTACAAATTTTACGTAATCTTCTGATTTTTCTGAAACAAGCTGGACTGTAAGCTCTTTACCATCTTTTTTTCTGTATGGCTCGCCCTGCTGCCAAGCCCAGCCAGATTCTGTTAGTAGCTTGTTAGCTAATTCTATATCTGTACCCTTTTGAACGTAATCTTTGCTATAACCAACTTGTCCAACTAATAGTGGAGATCTTACTGGTAAAGTAGCATAAGGCAGAGTTGATGACACTAAACCTGGGCTAGTAGCCCGAGCAATAGCTTCTCTTATTTGGGGTGAGTCAAACGGTGGTTTAGAATTATTCATAAACACATATAAACCACTTGTTTGAGTAAAAAGAAACTCGTTTTCTTTGTTATCATCTTGATGATCAACAAAAGCCGCTCCTGTAATGTCTTTGCTGTTTAATGCAGACTGCATTTCTTGTTTGTCTTTAAATGTTTTAATTGTAAAACCATCTAACTTTGGTGCACTATTGTAATAAGAATTATTTTTGCTTAATTGAACAATCTCTGTTTGGTTATCGCCTTGCTTATCTACGTCTATAGATCTAAAAGTAAAAGGCCCAGAACCAATTGGAGAAGCTGTATTAAAACGACTACTCCTAAGTTGACTAGGATCTATATCTTTTAGTATATGTTCGGGTACAATACCGTTTGTTAATAAATGAGGAAATGGGCTATAGGAATTAGGCAAAGTAAAAGTTACGTCCCAATCGCCTGTTCTTTCTACCTTAACGCCTTTCCAGGAGCTGCTTAATGGAGATTGCACTTTGGCATTCTGAATAGAATTATATGTATACACGACGTCCTCTGGGGTTACTGCCTCACCATCATGCCATTTAGCATCTTTTCTAAGCGTAACAGTATACACCTTGCCTACTTCATCGCTAGTCCATTTTTCTGCTAGATCTCCTATAAGCTCGTTTTTTCCGTTATATGTTAAAAGCGACGAAAACATTAATTTTGTAAGCGCATTATCTACACTGTTAGAGCTATAAAGTGGATTCATATTTTTAACATTACCAACATAACCCTCTACAAAAACACCTCCGTTAGCAGGTACTATCTCTAAATACGCTGAGCTAGCTGCTCTTATTTGAACAAACAGGCCTATGGCTATTACTACCATTAAAGACATCCAGCCAATTGCAAATCGCCTAGAAGCATGTAAGTTGTGCGTTCTTCTAAAAATATGCCTGTCTAGTTGCTTATTTGTATTTTCAAAAAAATCTAAAAAACTGTTCTTATATAATTTAATACGTCTTTTAAAACTGTTTTTACTAAAGATTTTACTCATATGTTGCAGAAAAAATTATCCTAACACTATTCCAAGAATAATAGAAAAAACAAAAATTACTGCAAAAATAATTGTAAGCTGAAATAGGGTTTTATCTGATCCTCTACGAACAGTATTAATTTCGGCGGAACCACCAAAACCAGCACCCAAACCCGCTCCACGTGTTTGCATTAATATTAATATTGACATAATTATTCCACTTGCTATTGTAACGTAATCGTAAATACTGTTCATACTGTGCGCCTCTCTACAATGTTATCCTTTTTATCTAGCCCAAAGCTTATTATATAGTTTAGCAAGCCAACTATAGTTCCCGCAAGTAACGCCTGCCAAAAAGAGTTAATAGACAATGGGCCATATAGCCAACTTAAAACAACCATTATTACACCATTAATGATTATTAAAAATAACCCCATAGTATACGTAATTAAAGGAAGCGTAAATATAACTAAAAGGGGTTTTATTAGGCTATTTAATAAAGCTAAAAGTAAACCAGCTATAAGAAATTTAAAGACATTACCGTTTAAAGTAACTATTCCTGCTAATGATGCAGCCCATAAACTAATTGTATTTCCAGACCATCGTAACAAAAAGCCAAATGCTTGTTTTTTCATGCTACTTAATTATAACACTACGGCGCCATTTTTAGTTATAAGCACGTCATCTTCTATACGCACCCCAAAACCTTGTTTTTTACTGTATAGACCTGGTTCTACGGTTATAACCATGTTTTCTGAAAGTGGTTTTTTATAATCACCAATATCATGAACGTCTAACCCCAAAAAATGGCCAATGGCATGCGGAAAAAGTAAATTAATTGACTCTTCTTTAGAAATTAATCCTAATTTTAATGCCTGTTCTTCTAAAAGTTTAATCGCAAGATTTTGAAATTGCTGCCACGTTTTGCCAGGCTTAAGCCAATTAATTAATTGTTGTTGAACATTGGTAACAGATTCAATAATTAACGCAGTTTTTGGATCAGCTGTATATGTTCTAGAAATATCTGCACTATAGCCGCAATATTCGGCTCCAACATCAAGCAATACGCTGTTAGATTTTGCAGAAATTACATCAGTAGATGGGCTATGGTGCAAAATTGCAGCATTTTCATCGAATGCAACAATTGGCTCATAACCATGGTTAACATGATTTGTAAAAAAATTTGCCGATATGGCGTCTGCAACATCTTTTTCTGATTGCCCTATTTTTGGTAATGATGATTTTATTGCAGAATGTGTTAGAGCTATAGCCTTTTTGATTGCCTCTATTTCATAAGGTTGCTTTATTGCCCTAAGCTCTGCAACGGCCGGCAATATAATATTGTATTGTATACCATAACGTTTAAGTAACTGCTTAATTTGGTTTTTAAAGGGATTACTAAACACACCATATTGCTTAACTGGACTTTCGGCATTAGCATATATCTTGCCTTTATTCTTTACATTTTTTACAATCTGCAATGCCTCTTTATGAAAAATTACACCATCTACACCGGCACTACTAGCAATTTGGGGGATATTCTCAGAATCGTCAAAAAGTTTTTCAACCTGTGTTCTATTTGGTAAAACTATGTAACTCATATTTTTTATACAATCTATTAAAAGATAGCTACTTGGCACACTACAGCCAGTAAAATACAGCATTGAACTTTCTTGCTTAAACCAAAAAGCTGTATCGCCACTACGCTGAATTAAGCCATTACCCACAACGATAATTATGCTAGCATCGGGTAATAATTTAATTAATTTTTGCCTATTATTTTTATATATTACGGCGTTCACTATTTGTCTCCTATATAACCAACTATTATAGCAGCCCTTTTAGGGCCTACTACTGCAGATATTTCATCAAAACTTGCTGTCTTTATAGTACTAACAGAACCAAATTTACGTAGTAACTTCTTTTTTGTAGACGGGCCAACACTAGGTATATTATCTAACAAACTACTTTTAACTCTGCTGGTTTTTAATACAGAATGGTAGCTAACTGCAAAACGATGCGATTCATCTCTTATGCGTTGCAACAACATTATTATATGAGAACTGTTTGGTATATCTAGGCGTACAAAATCTTCTGATTCATCTGTTCTAAACCCACCTAATTCTTTTAAGAATATATCATTAATTGATACATTGCTTAAAGATTTATGTATTACTATTTCTTCTTGTTTTTTTGCTAAACCAATCATTGGCATAGCAAAGCCAAGCTCGTCTCTGGCTGATATGGCTGCCCCAAGCTGGCCTTTACCACCATCTATTAAAAATATGTCTGGTTTGCCCCACTGCTTAACGTTTTTTTGGCTTAAACGTCGTTTAATCACTTCATACATATGCGCAAAGTCATCGTTTCCCGGTGTGCGCATTTTAAATTTTCTGTAGGCACTCTTATTACTTACCCCATTATCAAATACAACCATACTTGCCACTGTGTCTGTGCCGCTCATATGGCTAATATCATAACCTTCTATTCTTTTTGGGGGCTTAGAAAGGCTTAGTAGGTTTGTAAGTGCAAATAGGGCATGGTCTTTAGATAAATCTAGGTTTTCTTTATCGCTAAATATTATTTGCACTCGCAAACTTTGTAAAGCTCTTAACTGATTGCGCAATTTTGCAGCTTGTTCAAAATTATGGTCAGAAGCAGCTAGTGTCATTTCTTTTTGCAACTCTTTAACAACTTTTAAGCGTTCTCCACGTAAATACAAAGATAATTTATTTAGATTACTTAGATATTGCTTTCTATCGTATTGTGCAGTTTCTGGCCCTGGGCAAAGCCTTAAATGAGTTTGTAAACAACCCCTGCTTGGCAGTGTAGTGTGCGTAGAATACGGAAATATTTTACGCAAATATTGTAAACTTTTTTTTACTGGTCTAGCGCTCAAAAACGGCCCAAAATACTCGGCGTCGTCATCTAAGGGGCGTCGTGTATAGGTAACGTTTGGTGCTTTTGCTTTTTTATTTATTCTTACATAAACCAAACTCTTATCATCGCGCAGTAATATATTAAATCTTGGCATGTAGCGCCTAATCATTTCGGCTTCTAAAAATAGAGCCTCTGACTCACTGGCTACAACTATCCAATCTACGTCTGCTATTTCTGCAACTAAGGCATCTGTTTTAATATCACGTAATCTACTTTTTTGAAAATACTGCCTTACCCTATTGTTTAAATTGGCAGCTTTACCAACATATATTATTTCACCAGATTTATCCTTGTGAAAATATACCCCCGGCTCTTTTGGTAACAAAGATATCTTTTTTTTTAACTCATCATTAAGCATTAATTATTTTCCAACGTAGGTAGCCAATTTTTTGTGGCATTCTGGCTTGCAAGTGTCGTCTTTGGCGTGGCAAGTTTGGCACATTAACACTAAGTTATTACATGGCTTGTAGGCACAGTTTTCAAAGTTGCTTGTTTTTTTACTGCACTTAGTGCAGTGGCCTATTGTTTTGGCTTTATCACTAAATTCGGTAGTCATTCGTTTATCAAAAATATATAAGCTACCCTCCCACAGTCCATCGTCTGCATACTTTTCGCCATATTTTACAATGCCACCATCTATTTGATAAACTTCTTTAAAACCACGATTTTTCATTAGCACACTAAGTGCTTCGCAGCGTATTCCACCCGTACAGTAACTAACAATTGGTTTATCTTTAATATCGTTATACTTAGGGTCTTCTAGCTCTTTAATAAAATCATGGCTAGTACGCACACTAGGAACTACCGCATTTTTAAATTTTCCAATTTGTGCTTCATAAGCATTACGGCCATCAAAAAATATTACATCTTTACCGCGTTCTTCTACTAATTTATGTACCTGAGCGGGTTTTAAATGTTTTCCTCCACCAACTACGCCATTTTTATCTACTTTAATTTCATCTGGTGCACCAAAAGCTACAAGTTCTGGGCGATGCTTAATGCTTAGTTTAGGAAAATCATCGGCTCCACCATTACTCCATTTATAAGTAATACCTTTAAAAAATGTTAGGTTCATTTCTTTTGCGTATTCTTTTAAATTTTGTACTTCTCCGCCCAGTGTACCGTTTATTCCATGTTTACTAATAATTATCCGGCCCTTTAAATTTAGCCGTTTACAAAGTTCTTTTTGCCATAAAACCACAATATCTGGGCTATCTACGGGCACAAATTTATAATATAGTATTACTTTTTGCATATTAATATTATAACACTACTTATAAAGTTAATATTACCAAAGCTCTGCTATAATTAATCTTGTAATGAGAAAAACCGTAGCTAAGATACCCTTAAGAGCTCTTAAAAGAATATCGATATTGATATTAATAATTGGAG
Source organism: uncultured Candidatus Saccharibacteria bacterium (assembly GCA_964423475.1). Classification (GTDB taxonomy): domain Bacteria; phylum Patescibacteriota; class Saccharimonadia; order Saccharimonadales; family CAIOMD01; genus JAUPVN01. Next base: position 7,720 of record CAYRFD010000021.1, on the reverse strand, counting down.
TAGTAATTTTTTTGCTAACTAGACATATAGATATTGCCGTTTTGTTAGAGACGGGTGGTATTGTTGCGATAGCTCTTACAATATTTGCAGAAACAGGTTTACTAATCGGCTTTTTTTTACCTGGTGATACGCTATTATTCGCCGCTGGTTTTTTTGCATCACAAGATAAAATAAGTTTATTAGGCAGTATAATTGCTGTAGTATTTGGTGCAATTATTGGTAATATGGCCGGATACGAAATTGGCAGACGTAGCGGTCCCAGAATATTCAAAAAAGAAGACGCCTTGCTTTTAACGCCAGATACTATTAATCACGCCCAGAAATTTTATAAAGAACACGGCGGCAAAACAATTTTATTTGCAAGATTTATACCAGTTGTAAGAACTTTAGCACCATTAATTGCCGGCATAGGTAAAATGGACTATAAAGCATTTATGTTTTACAACGTATTAGGGGCAATTATTTGGGGCATAAGTGTTACCTTAATTGGTTTTTGGGCAGGCGAGGTTATAGGCTCTTACTTTGATATAGATAAGTATTTACTACCAATAATTATGTTGGCGGTACTTGCTACTTTTGGCATTAGTTTTGCGCATATACTAAGAACCAAAGAACACAGAGACTTGCTTATGCACAAAACAAAAATATACATACGCGATTTTTTTAAAAACTAAAGCTGCATTATGCAAAAAATAACAAGTTCCTTTTATAGATTACAATACGCAAATCTTTTTAGTGGTGTTTCAAACTCATTAATGATGATTGCCGTACCATGGTTAGTTTTAGAACAAACTGGATCACCATTTTATGCAGGCTTATCTGGTGCCCTTGCTGGTATCCCCGGAATCATTGTATCGCCTTTTATAGGAGTATTAATAGATAAAATAGGTGCTCGAATTGTATCTGTACTATCTGATCTACTATCTGCTTTTTCTGTTCTTTTATTCCCAGTATTTTATTACACAGGACTATTAAATATATGGGTAATATTGGCTTTAACCGTGATAGGAGCAATTTTTGACCCAGCGGGCTATACCGCTAGAAAATCTATGATACCAAAAACAGCAAAGAAATCTAATATAGGCATAGACCACGCCAACGGGGTTCACGAAGGTATCTTTGCGGTTGGGTGGGTAATTGGGCCCGCAATTGGCGCAATCTTAATTAGTAAAATAGGAGTAGTGTCTGTAATGTGGTTTGCAATGACGGCTTTTGTTATTGCTGCTTTTTGTATATTTAGCATTAAATACACTAAAGCCGTATCAAATAGTCCTGCATCTGTAATTGAAAAACAATTTATAGTTAGCCTAAAAGAAGGTTTGCATGCATTAAAAAAAGATAAATTATTATTAAGTCTTACAATAATTGTTTCTATAATAGCCTTAATATACATGCCAACAGAAGGTGTTATATTACCGACACATTTTGAATCTGTACAAAACCCTACCGGGTTAGGTTTAACAATTAGCGCACTTGCACTAGGTAGTGTAGCCACATCTTTTGGCTTTGGCTTAATAAGAAACCGTTTTAAGGCCAGAACAATTATATATAGCTCTATATTTTTAGCCTGGATTTCTATTTTTATAATGTCTTTTTTGCCATCAACTCCAATAATTATTACGGCAGCTTTTTTACTTGGTTTAGGTTGGGGGCCAATGGAACCATTACTTAATGAAGTTGTACAAAAAAGAAGTTTGCCAGAATTACATGGCCGAATTTACGGTTTACAAATGACATTGTACTACGCAGCTCCAGCAATTGGATTATTTATTTCTGGAATTACAGTATCACAATTTGGGATAGGTATAGTTTATAAGATAATTGCAGTATTAATGTTTATAATGCTTGTTGTGACTTTATTTAACCCATACATAAGAAAATATACCTAGACAATAATTATACATTTTTGTATAATATATTTAATACACGAAAGATTACTAAAATCCGCTACGATAATACGAAGTTTCTATAATTTTTAACACAGAAACCTATCAAATATAAAATATACTAGGACTAATATGGACGATTCTTGGCGTAACCCAAAAGCTGTGAAGCTTGCGCTTAACAATTATATTAATGAGCTAGTAATACTTAAAAAGTATTCTATACTAGCTTTTATTTTACCCGGTGTGGGTAATATTTTAGTTTTTTATATTCCGCCATTAATTGTAGCGGCCCTAATCGCACGTTTTGGTAATGAGGTGCCTACAATAAATACAATATTACCCTATTTATTACTAATTGGTGGAATTTGGATGTTAGGCGAACTTTTATGGAGAATAAGCATAGCATTGCTAAACATTACTGGTGTAAAAGCAGAAAAACACTTGCTTGTAAGCGCATTGAACGAACTATTTAAAAAAGATATAGGGTTTTTTCATGATAACTTTAGTGGGTCTTTAACCAAAAAAACTATTAGCTACGGCAAGAGCTTTGAGCAATTTCAGGACACTTTATCTGTTAGTGTATTTGCAAATGTTATTCCATTTATATTTACATTAATTGTACTTTGGTTTTTATCTCCTTGGCTTGTATTGGTGCTAATTGTATCGGTTGTTGTTGTAGGATTGCTAATTATACCACTTATTAAAAAGCGACAAAAGATGGTGACAGCCAGAGAAGAAGCCAGTAATTTAATGGCCGGGCACGTTGCGGATGTAATATCTAACATGGATGCCGTAATGGCATTTGCGGCCGAGCCATATGAAGCTAAACAGCATTTACATTATGTTAATAATTTTACTAAAAAGTTAAAAAGATCTTGGGATTACCATAATACTAATATTAATCTAACTATCTCACCACTTTACGTATTAATAAATGTAGTTGGGCTTGGAGTTGCATTATTAACCGGTAGTAGCGGCAAAGAAATCTCAACTATATTTATTACATTTAGCTATTTTGCATTTACCACGAGAGTGCTATGGGAATTTAATTCTATATACAAAAACATAGAAACATCACTAACAGAAGCTGCTCAATTTACATCATTACTATTAGAAAACCCAAATGTAAATACTACAAGTAATAATTTAAATAGGCTTATAGTTAAAAATGGGGCAATATCTTTTAATAACGTTACATTTAGTTACGATAAGGCAACAGATAACCTTTTTAATAACCTTAGTCTTAAAATAAAACCAGGAGAAAAGATAGCTCTGGTAGGACATTCTGGTGGTGGAAAAACAACAATTACTAAATTACTTTTACGATTTAAAGAAATAAATGCTGGCACCATTACAATAGATGGCCAAAGCATTGCAGATGTGTCTTTATCTGATTTAAGAAAATCAATTGCCTATGTGCCGCAAGAACCTGCCATGTTCCACCGCACTATTGCCGATAATATTAAATACGGCAACTTAAATGCTAATAAAGAAGACATTGAATTAGCTGCTAAACAAGCGAATGCACACGATTTTATTATAAGCCTACCAGAAGGTTACCAAACCATGGTAGGAGAAAGAGGCGTTAAATTATCTGGTGGGCAACGGCAACGTATTGCAATTGCTAGAGCCTTTATTAAAAACTCTCCAATAGTTGTGTTAGACGAAGCAACAAGCGCACTAGATAGCCAAAGCGAAATGCTAATTCAAGAAGCTTTATGGAAACTTATAAAGGGTAGAACCACCATAATTATTGCTCACAGGTTAAGTACTATTCAAAAAGTAGACAGAATTATCGTAATAAACAATGGGTCTATTACAGAACAAGGCACCCATAAAGAGCTATCTGCCAGTGGTGGTATATATTCTCAATTATGGGCGCATCAATCTGGTGGATTTTTAGAATAAAAAGAATATAATATATACATATGGGGTTTTCATCACAAACAGATATAAAAACAATTAAAATATACTGGCGTGAGCTTATTAAAGATAAAAGCTTATTTATGCTTTCTTTGTTTTTTCCCCTAAGCGTACTGCTACTAAATACGGCTGTGCCGCTATTTATTGGTAGAATACTTGCAAGTCTTATTCAAACAAATAACGTAAATAAAGAATACGTTTATGCACTAGTTATAGTGGCCATTTTAGGAATAATTACTAATCGCTACGGTTTTAGAGCTTTTCTACAGAATCTTGCATGTACAATGCGAAGATTACAAGATTTATGCTATGAATCTTTAGTAAATAAAAGTATAGGATTTCATAATAACAGATTTTCTGGGCAGATTGTTTCTGATGCAATTGGCTACGACAGAGCTTTTCAGCAAATATACTATAGCTTAATAGGTTCGTTAATGCCTTTTATTGTAATATATATTGGAGCTTTAGTACTAATAAGTTTTCAGTCTTTACAAATTGGTGCGGTAGTCTTTATTATGGGCATTTATGCATTTGGTTCAAGCCTTTATTATAGCGAAAAACGTCGGCCACTAAGAAAAAAATTTATAAAACAGCAAACTAAATTAATTTCCCAAACATCAGATTCTTTATCTAATGTACAATCTGTAATTACTTTTGCTAACGAGCCAAAAGAAGTTAGTTCTCATGATAATCTTAGCCAAGAGCTTTTAAATAGAAGGCTGCATAATTGGACTACAATGGCCGGCGTAGGAAACATCCGCATAATAATATTATTTATACTTCAGTTTATATTACTATACGTTTTGGTTATAAATATTCAAAATAATAGTAATTTAGTTGGAATAGGTATTTTTACATTTATTTTTGCGGCAACTTTTTTTACAAGGTTTTTTGATTTAGACACAGTTGTGAGAACTGTAGAAGACGCTTTATCAAACGCAGAACCAATGACAAAAATACTATTAGAAAAAAACATAATCCAAGATATAAATAATGCCAAAAAACTAATAGTAAATAATGGTGATATAAATCTTAACAATGTATCTTTTTACTACCAAGACAACAAAAACAAAGACCAAATATTTAATAACCTAAAACTCAATATAAAACCCGGTCAAAGTGTTGGCATTGTGGGGCCAAGTGGCGGCGGCAAAACAACACTAACAAAACTTTTGCTACGATTTGAAGACGTTTCATCCGGACAAATATTAATAGATAATCAAAATATTGCACTAGTTACCCAAAATAGCTTGCGCCAACAAATTGCCTATGTACCACAAGAACCATTACTATTTCACAGAACAATTTATGATAATATTGCCTACGGTAACCAGCATGCATCCGAAAAAGATGTAATATGGGCCAGTAAACTAGCTTATGCAGACAACTTTATTAAGTCTTTACCAAACGGCTATAAAACTCTTGTTGGCGAACGTGGTATTAAACTTAGTGGTGGTCAACGGCAACGTATTGCAATAGCAAGAGCAATAATAAAGAATGCTCCTATTTTAATTTTTGATGAAGCCACAAGTGCTCTAGATTCAGAAAGCGAACAATACATTCAAAAAGCCTTAGCTCATCTAATTAAAGGCAGAACAACAATTGTGGTGGCGCATCGTTTAAGTACAATTAAGCGTTTAAATAGAATAATAGTTATAGAAAACGGCAAGATAACAGAAGACGGACCGCATTCTGAGCTACTAAAAAATAATAATAGCTATGCAAAATTATGGGAACATCAATCTGGTGGTTTTATAGTAGAATAATTACGGTATAATATCGTAGTATATTGCTTTAGATTTTTTAACTATTGATTTTTCTATATCTAAAACTTTATTTATTAATGAACGTTCTTTTTGATGCAGATGCGTACCCCAAATTAATGGGTGTAGCTTATTATTGCTAAACAACAAGCCAATAAACAGTATAAATGCACCAAGTATAAAGGCAGGAGATACGGAGTCGTTTAATAATGATACTGCAACAAAAGATCCAACTAGCGGACTTACAAAGTTAACATCAGGTACCCTTTCTGCCGGTAAGTGTTTAACTGATTTATAATATAAAACTATAGGAATGCTGCCAGCAAAAGTAACTAACATAATTAGCCAAAATAAAGATGATAATGAAGACAAATCATAATAAATATTTTGAGAAAAAATTAATGCCATAATTAAATACCCACAAAAAGCAAATAAATATTCAAAAAACGCTAATTGCTCTGGGGGCATAACATTATTTTTTACTAAGAGCTTTCGTGAAAAAACAATACCACTAGCAGCAAAAAATTGCGAAGCCAACATAATTAAGTCTCCACTTAAACTAGAGCTGTTAGAAACTTTTAAAGAACTGCTAGAACCAAATAGAATAATTATAATTAAGCCTATGCTAGCAAATAAACTACCAATAATAACTTTTTTATGAATTGTATCTTTTAAAAAAATACTAGCAAATATATATACAAAGAACGGAAAAGCCAAAGAAATAAAAGAGGCGTGTAAAGCAGATGTTTTTGATAAGCCTAGCGGATACAAAAAAGAAGGCAATAAAACACCAATTAATACAAAGGCTGCTATTGTGGTCCAATACTTAGAAGGAATTTTGACATATTTTTTATGGTTTATAGTAAATAATAGTGCTGCACCAAAAAAATATTTAAATATTAATAAACCAAATATAGAGGTAAATAGTAATGATTTTTTATATATTAATGGAGTAAATCCCCACATAACACCACTAAATATTAAGTAATGATAATATTTTAATTGTGTTTTTTTTATTTTTTCCATATTTTTATATTAATGGTTTATCTAAATAAAATTATACACCATATTACAGTATTTTACTTAAAAACTGGCCGGTATAACTTTCTTTAACCTTTGCAATTTGCTTTGGCGTTCCGGTTGCTATAACATTTCCACCAGCTTCTCCGCCATCTGGGCCCATATCAATTACATAATCTGCACTCTTTATAACATCTAAATTGTGCTCTATTACAATCATAGAATTACCCGTATCTACAAGTGCGTGTAACACATGTAAAAGTCTATCTACATCTGCAATATGCAAACCAGTGGTTGGTTCATCTAACACATACAGGGTTTTACCGGTTGCTCGGCGCGAAAGTTCTGTAGCCAGTTTAATACGCTGGGCTTCGCCCCCACTTAAAGTGGTGGCAGATTGACCAAGCTGAATATAGCCAAGACCAACCTCTACTAAAGTTTGTAGTTTTCTTTGAATACTAGGAATATTCTCAAAAAATTGCAATGCTTGTTCGCATGTCATTTCTAAAACATCACTAATTGTTTTGCCTTTATAATGAATTTCTAAAGCTTCTCTGTTGTAGCGTTTCCCGTGGCATTCTTCGCATGGCACGTACACGTCTGGCAAAAAATGCATCTCTATTTTTATTATGCCATCACCAGCACACTGCTCGCAACGGCCACCCTTAACATTAAAACTAAATCTACCCGGTTTATAACCACGTATTTTAGCTTCTGGTGTATTAGAAAAAAGTTCTCTTATCGGCGTAAATAAACCTGTATAAGTTGCTGGGTTACTACGGGGAGTGCGCCCAATAGGAGATTGATCTATAACAATAATTTTGTCTAAATGTTCTATACCCTCTATAACGTCGTGTTTGCCAGACACAACATTTGCTCTTTGCAATTTTGCTAATAATTCTTTAGCGACAATATCGTTTATTAAACTAGACTTGCCAGAGCCACTCACACCACTAACCACTACTAGTTGCCCTAAAGGAATAGTAACTTCTATATTTTTTAAATTGTGTTCTCTGGCCCCTTTTACAATTAACTCTTTACCATTGCCCTTTCTTATTTTATTTGGTGGAGCTATAAATTTTTTACCCATTAAATACTGCCCAGTTAAGCTTTGTGGGTTTTTGGCAA
>CAYRFD010000020.1:0-16411 GCA_964423475.1 uncultured Candidatus Saccharibacteria bacterium | reverse complement strand
GTTATCCCTCAGTTTGGGGTATGTTCCTACGCGTTACTCTGCCGTCCGCCGCTCGCCATCAGTCTAAAAGACTATGCTGCCGCTCGACTTGCATGTATTAGGCACGCCGCCAGCGTTCATCCTGAGCCAGGATCAAACTCTCCATAAAGAAGATATGCTGACAATTTGTAATTACTTATCAAAGAAATTTATATGTCAACTAATAGTTGTAAAACAACTAACGTTGACGCTGCACTATTCAATTTTTAACGTTCAATTTTTTAAGCGCATTAAACAAGCTGCCTCAAAATATCTCTATGTATACTACGCTAAAATTATAGGGCGGTCAACAGTAAAAAACATATTTATGACGTAACATTTACAACAAGTACTTTGCTACTTGGCGGGCTTTTCGTCAACCGTTTCTTCGTCTTCTTTCATAACACTAGAAACTAACGCAAGCGAAACAACACTATCACCCTGGTTAAGACGCATAATACGTACACCTTGAGTGGCCCTACCAAGTTCGGAAATATCATTTATACCAAGCCTAATTGTTTGCCCCTGAGAAGATATAATTATAACTTCGTTAAATTCATTTGTAAGATTTGCAACACCAATAAGTGGGCCGGTCTTTGCGTTAACAACTGCCGAACGTATCCCAACGCCACCACGTTTATGTGCAGTAAACTGAGCTACCTTTGTACGTTTACCATAACCTAGTTCGCTAATTACAAAAATGTTAGAATCATCTGCAACTATATCCATACCAATAACAAAATCTTTTGGTCGTAATCTTATGCCCCTAACGCCTCTAGATACTCGCCCCATTGGCCTAACATCGTTTTCGTGGAATCTAATTGCTTGGCCATGAGAGCTAGAAATAACAATCTCGTTGTTGCCATTTGTTAATCTTATCCACTTTAATTCATCACCATCGTCTAAATTAATAGTAATTAATCCAGAGCCCCTAACGTTTTTATACTGTTCATAGGCTGTTTTTTTAATAACACCACGCACTGTAGCCATTATTAAGTAACCCTTTTCTTCTTTTTTGCCAATTTTTATAACAGAACTTACCTTTTCTTCTGGTTGCAGTTGCAATAAATTAACAATTGCAACACCTTTGGCGTTTAAGCTAGAAGCCGGAACTTCATATGTTTTAAGCCTAAATACTCGGCCTTTATTAGTAAAGAACAGCAAAAAATCGTGAGTACTAGCAACAATTAGGTGTTCTATTAAATCTTCGTCTCTGGTAACCATGCCACGACGGCCTTTACCACCCCTGCCTTGTTTTTTGTAATCTGCTTCTGGGCTACGTTTAATATAGTTTTCTGATGTAAGAGTTACAACAACTTGTTCATCTGGGATTAATTCTTCGTCGCTAAACTTACCCATTTCTTGCGACACAACCTTGGTGCGGCGAGGTTCTGCATAAGTATTTTTTAAATCTATAAATTCTTGAGTAATAAGCTTTAATATTCTCTTTTCATCGGCCAAAATTGCTGTTAATTCTGCAATAATCTTCATTAGCTCGGCAAGTTCATCTTCTATTTTTTGGCGTTCTAGGCCGGCCAAAGTTCTAAGTTGCATTGCTAAAATTGCTTTTGCCTGAATTTCTGACAATTTAAACTGTTTAATCAAATTTATTTGAGCTTCTTCTGTTGTTTGGCTGGCTCTAATTGTAGCAATTACTGCATCTATATGGTCTAGGGCAATTTTTAAGCCCTCTAATATATGTGCTCTATCTTTAGCTTTTTTAAGCTCAAATTCTGTGCGCCTACGCACTACTACTTGGCGATGCTTAATATGCTCTACAATAATATCTTGCAAACCCAAAACGCGTGGCTGTATGCCGTCTACTAACGCCATCATATTAAAATTAAAAGACGACTGTAACGGTGTAAGCTTAAATAACTGATTAAGCAGCTTTTTAGGAAAAGCATCTTTTTTAAGATCTACCACTATTCTAACAATACCCCTAGAGCTTTCATCGCGCAGATCAGAAATGCCAACTATCTTCTTTTCTTTGTGTAAATCTGCAATCTTTTCTATAAGTGATGCTTTATTTAGCCCAAAAGGAATTTCAGAAATAATAATTTGGTGCTTGCCCTTAACGCCTTCTACAATCTCGGCAACACCCCTAACAACAATACCCCCACGCCCAGTTGCATATGCGTTTCTTAAAGATTCGCTCCCGTAAATAATACCACCGGTAGGAAAATCTGGACCCTTAACAAACTGTAGCAAATCGTCTGCTGTTGCTTCTGGGTTTTCTATTTGGTAAATAGTTGCATCTAACAATTCACCTAAGTTATGTGGCGGAATATTAGTGGCCATACCAACGGCAATACCAAGTTGCCCATTAAGTAATAAATTGGGTAATTTTGCGGGTAAAACTGTTGGCTCTTGCTCTGAACCGTCAAAGTTGTCTCTAAAATCTACTGTATCTTTGCTAATATCACCCAAAAGCTCTTCTGCTATTTTTGCCATCTTGGCTTCTGTATATCTATAAGCAGCTGGTGGGTCTCCATCCATAGAACCAAAGTTACCTTGGCCTTTTACAAGCATATGGCGCATAGACCATGGCTGGGCCAGCCTAACCATAGAATCATAAATAGATGTATCGCCGTGTGGGTGATATTTACCAATAACATCACCAACAACACGTGCGCTTTTAACAAATTTAGAGCCACTTCTCCAGCCATTTTTGTCCATAGAGTACAAGATACGCCTATGAACGGGTTTAAGACCGTCTCTAACGTCTGGCAAGGCTCGCTCTACAATAACGCTCATAGAATAGCGTAAATAGCTGTCTTCCATTACGTTTTCTACCGTTCTGTCTTCTACAATACGAGAATGAGTTTGAGCAGGTGTTAAAATCTCTGGCTCTATAGCATTTTCTAAATTTTTATCTTCTGATGGAATAATATTATCTTGTTTATTGTCTTTCATAATTAAATATCCAAATCCTTAACAAACTTAGCACGAGTAGTAATAAAGTTTTTTCTTGGTTCTACTTCAGAACCCATCAATTTATTAAAAATACTATCTGCCTTTTCGGCATCGTCTACTTTTATTTGCACCAAAACACGTTTTTCTGGGTCCATGGTTGTGTCAAATAATTGATCTGCGTTCATTTCACCTAAACCTTTGTAGCGTTTTATCTCTATAAAACCGGCCTGCCTAAAGCGTTCATCGGTTGGGTCTACCTTAGCGCCCTCTAATTTACGCTTTGCAATTAAATCATCTATAACGACGTCAAGCTCGGCTTCGTCATAGACCATAACGTTTTCTGTTTTACCGGCTTTTACTAACTCAAAAAGTGGTGGCTTAGCCAAATAAATATGGCCGCCATCTATAACTGGCCTCATAAATCTAAAGAAAAACGTAAGTAGCAAAGTGGTAATATGTGATCCGTCTACATCGGCATCTGTCATTATTATAATTCTGCTATAGCGTAAGCCATCTAAATCAAAAGAGTCTTCTATGCCAACGCCCAGGGCTTTAATTAGGCTTACAATCTCATTATTTGCAAGCATTTTATCTAAACGAGCTCTTTCTACGTTTAGTACCTTACCCCTTAACGGCAAGATTGCCTGAGATTTACTATCTCGGCCAGACTTTGCCGAACCCCCAGCAGAATCACCCTCTACAAGATATAGCTCTGATTGTAGTGGATCTTTATTAGAACAATCGGCCAGTTTACCGGGCATAGATGCGCCGTCTAATACACCTTTACGAATAATACTATCTCTTGCTGCTCTGGCTGCTTTACGGGCACGTGCCGCCAAAAGAGCTTTCCCAATTATACCCTTAGAAACAGCCGGATTTTCTTCTAAAAAGTAAGCAAAATATTCGGCCATAACCTTTTCTACAAACCCACGCACCTCTGGATTACCAAGTTTATTTTTTGTTTGGCCTTCAAACTGCGGGTCTGGTATCTTTACTAAAATAACCGCTGTTAGGCCTTCTCTTACATCGTCTCCAGATAAATTATCATCTTTTTCTTTTAGCAAACCATTTTTACGAGCATATTCGTTAATTACCCTTGTAAGAGCAGCTCTAAAACCAACCATATGTGTACCACCCTCTGGGTTGTACACGTTATTTGCAAATGCCTTAACGGTTTCGTTAAAACTGTCGTTATATTGCAAAGCAATTTCTATACCAACATCAGAAATAGTTTTATCTACATAAAAAACCTTTTCCCCAACAATGTCTTTACCAATGTTTAAATGGCGTACATAACTTTGTATACCACCCTCAAAATAAAAACAATACTCTTGTTGAGTTTGCTCGCTATAAACATATGTTCTTATACCTTTTGTGAGATATGCCTGATGACGTAAGTAATCTACTACCCAATCATAATCAAAATCTACTACCTGAAAAATAGTCTCATCTGGCCAAAAAGTAATTGTTGTACCTGTTTTATCTGTTTTACCTACTTTTTTAAGCTCAGATGTAGGTGCTCCCTTTTCGTAGGTTTGTTGATAAATAACTCCATTTTTATACACCTCTGCAACCAGTTTTCTAGACAAAGCATTCACTACGCTTACGCCAACACCGTGTAAACCGCTAGAAACTTTATACCCACCGCCGCCAAATTTACCACCGGCGTGCAAAATGGTTAAAACTGTTTCAAGGGTACTTTTACCTGTTTTGGGGTGAGTGTCTACAGGTATACCCCGCCCGTCATCAGATACCCTTACACCACCGTCGGCCAACAACGTAACGTCTACCCTTGTGGCCTCTCCGGCAATTGCCTCATCTATACCGTTATCGGCTATTTCTTTTATTAAATGGTGTAGACCGTCTACACCGGTGCTACCAATATACATCCCTGGTCTTTTGCGAACTGGTTCTAGCCCCTCAAGAACTTGGATTTGCCCAGAATCATAGGCTGGTGAATTGTTTGTATGTTTTGTCATTACCCTCTTGCTCGTTTTATTTATAATCAAATTCTATTATATGGGTATTTGCGTAAAGACACAACCATAAGAAGATTGCATTATTATTGATTACTTGATTAAATAAAGATGTACTAATAATAAAGATCACAAAATAAATAATATGTTTAGAAAACTTATATCAAATCTACCCTTTCAACCTTCGCTTTTAGCGGATGTAGCCTTTTATTCTAAAAGACTAAAAAAAGAAACCGCCATTCGTAGAATAGGTGCAATTATGCTACTTGTTGGGTTTTCTATGCAACTATTTACGGTGGCTTTTCCTCCTCAATCATCTTTAGCAACAGATTGGGGTGACATAGTTTACGGCGCTCATAGCAAAAATGATATTCTTAATGCTTATAAAAATAACGTAGACCAACTGGGCAGAACAGATATTCAGGCAATTTATAATCATTATGGTATTACAGAGGCACAAATACAAAACGCAACAGAAGCCACAATTACAGATAGTGCCCAAACACTAATAAATACATCTAGAAGCACTACAAAAGTTGCTCAAACTTTTATACCAATTAATAATGCAGTTAACGGCGGTATTTACGAGTTTAATCTAAAATATTGGCGAAATAGTCGTTTTTCATCTAATGGGTATCCAACGATAACCGGAATCTCTCAGTATGGTTTTAGGTTTTGGATTCTTTTGGGTGGTTGTGGCAACATAATTTACGAGCAGGGTGCCAAAAAACCAATTTTAGAAATATCTAAAACATTAACATCAACGCCCCAACCAAAAGTAGGCGATACAACTACTTTTGATATTAGATTCCGTAACACTGGAGCCATAAGCGCTCAAAATGTTGTTATAGCTGATGACTTGCCCACGCAATTAGAATATTTGTCGTTCACCGCAACGGCTGATCTTGCATTTACACAAAAAGGGCAAAGATTAGAATGGCGTATACCAAATACAGATAGCACACTATCTAGTGGTGAGCGTTGGCACCAAATTAGTATAAAAACAAAAGCTAAAGAACCTGCTAAGAATGTTTGTAATACAGCCGGCATCGCATCTTCTAATGCAAGTGGCCAAAACAGTGCTCAAAATGCTGCTTGCGTTAACATCACCACTATTCCTACTTGTGCAGACACGCCAAATTTACCAGAGTGCAAACCGCCACCAACACCATCAAACCCCATTATAGTAACCGATAAAGCCGTTACCAATAATACTCAAAGCATAGCAGATGCCAATAATACAACTGCTCAACCCGGCGATACACTAACTTATAACCTGTTTATAACCAATAAGGGTAACGCCCCGCGCGAAAACCTTAAACTAGACGGAGAATACTCAGAAGACGTAAGAGATATTCTAGAATATGCAGATATAACTGTTTTAAACGATGCAACTTTAAACGACCAAACAAAAAAACTTAGTTGGGCCCCTGTTTCTATTGCGCCAGGACAAACCATTACAAAAACGTTTACAGTAAAAGTTAAAAATCCCTTACCAGCAACACCTGTTTCTGCATCTAACCCTCTTTCTTATGATTTTTCTATGCATAATGTATACGGGCGTAATGTTACTGTTAATTTGCCAAAACCAGCCTCTAAGGCGGTTGAACAAACTGTTACTCAATTGCCCAACACTGGCCCACCAATGAGTATGGCAATTGCAGTATTAGGAGTTATGATAGTTGGATACTTTTATTACAGAAATAGGCTTTTAAACAAAGAGCTAGCAATTATCCAAAAAGAATTTAAATCGGGGGGACTATAGCCATGGCTCAAGAACACGGCCCTTATTTATCAAAACAAGAAGCTAATTCACCGCTAGAACTAGAAAGATTAAGCGTAGAAGCCGCACATAATAGCTTAAAGCAAAAAGAAAAGGCCAGTAATGCACACGAATCTGGCCCAATAAATAAAGAGCAATTACAATCGGTTATAGATAAAGAGGCAAAAACTTCTGAGTCTTATAAAAAACAAGCAGAAGCAAATAATCACGACACAAACCCTCACAAACATTATTTAACGCACAAAATTAAAACTGCCGTGTTCCACCAAACAATGGACGACGTACGCAGCCATTTAAGCCCTTCTGAGCAACGTTTTAGTAAGATAATACATAATGACACCATAGAAAGTTTAAGCAACCTAGGGGGCAAAACAGTGGCTCGTCCAATTGGGATATTGGGTGGTGCAACTATCTTAGTAATTGGCAGTTTTATAGTATTATTCTTTGCAAAACGATATGGTTTTGAGGTGCCTTTAAGCCTTTTTGCGGCTCTTTATGTTATTGGATTTGTTTTAATGATAATTGCCGAATACCTATACCGTATTGTGTTAAATATATTTCATAAAAAACAACAAAATATTTAAGAATCTTCTTTAGCAGAAAAATTACCTTCTTTGTCTATATGTATAGTGTCTTCGTGCCCAAAAACACCGTTAGAACCAGTGCTTGCTACAACTTTTTTAGGACCCTTAAGCTCATCTCCGGGCACACTAATGTCGTTATTAAGATCTGTTCCGGGCTCTTCTGCTTGCAAAGATGCTTTTAGCTTTTGGGCAATAGAGTCTACCTCTTTGGTGTCAAGCTGTTTAGAAGTTATTGATTTATCTAATGTTGGCTCAAGATCAACATCGGCGTTATCGGCAATTGGTAACTGTGTTTTTGCCTGTTGGGGCGCGGTGGCAGAAACAGGAGCCACCCCAGTAGCAGGATTAACCGCTTTTGCCGCCGTTGCAGCATTAGGCAAACCAATAGATGGGTTGGCTGCCGCTGGTGTAGCGGGCTGTTTTAGCTTTTGTTTACGTTTTTCTAACCATTCATCTAAGAAAGACTTAGACCCGGGTGCCGCCGGCGGCTTTGCGGCTGCCCCAAATGCCGGAGGAGCACCAAAACCACCACCCATAGGTGCGCCCAAAGCAGGTTTTGCTGGAGTTTCTGTTGTTAACCTATCAAAAATTTCTTTTTCTACGCCCGCTCGTTGGCGGCCATATTTAACTGCCGATAGTTGCTTTAGGGCATCCGCTAATTGAGGGTTCTGGTGCCCTAGGGGCGGCAAATCTGCCATGCTAAACGGCTGGGTAGGTATACCACCAATTAACATTTTTACAATTGCGTTATAGTTTGGTAATTGCTGCAAATCGTCTATATCAAATACTGGCCGATAGTACTTTTCTAACACCTCTGCATCTTGGTTACCCACGCGGTGGGCCACAATGGTACCTATGTTTCCAAATACGGCATCGCGCACTTCATCTTGAAGCTGCGTTGTAAACTGGTTGGCTACTATTAAGTTAAGTTTAAATTTACGAGCCTCACTTAAAATAGTTGCAAAAGAATCGGTTGCAAAGTTCTGAAACTCGTCTACATATAAGCTAAAATCACGCCGTTCAGATTCGGGGATATTGGCTCGGCTCATGGCAGCGGCCTGAAACTTCATCACAAATATCATGCCTAACAATTTAGAGTTAAGCTCGCCCGTTCGCCCTTTACTTAGGTTAACTAGCAATATTTTCCCCTCATCCATTATTTTTCTTATATCAAAAGAGCTTTTTTGTTGGCCTATAATATTTCGCATCATCTCATTAGAAATAAATGCACCAAACTTACTCACAACCCAACTAGTAACCTCGCCAGCATCGTTAGATCTTTGAGAATTAGGAAACTCTTTTGTCCAAAAATCTAATACCATACGGTCATTGGTATACTTTAGCTTTTGTTTGGCGTAATCGTAATCTATAAGTAACTTGGGTATATCAATAAAAGTGCCACCCTTAGGATCTGCCATCAAAAGCAATGCACAGTTTCTAAAAATGTGCTCATAACGGGGGCCCACAATACCCTGATTATTTGGGTCATAAAGTTTTACTAGCATATTAATAGTTTCCTGAACCAAAAAGTCTTTTTGTTCGGGGCTACTAAATTCAAACAAATTTAGCCCCATTGGGTAGTCCATGTCAGATGGGCAAAAATATATTACGTCTTCTGTACGTTCTTTTGGCACCATGGCTAACAATTTTTCGGCAGTATCGCCGTGTGGATCAACAAAAGCAAAACCTCGGCCTTCTATCATATCTTGCAGGGCAAGATTTTCTAAAAAGGTTGATTTACCAGTACCAGTTTGGCCAACCACGTACATATGCCGCGCTCTATCGTTTGTACTTAACCTAATTGGCTTTTTAGCACCTCTAAAAACATTGTATCCAAGCAACAAGCCTTCATCCATTGCTGCCCTTGGCCCATCAACTTGCTTAGAAGCTTGGCGTTCTAACTGAGTAGTTGGCACATTAGACGAATCTGGCAAGTGAAAAATTGTTGCTAGTTCTACATCATTTAAGATACATCTTTTATACTCAGGCGGAAAAAATCGTAAAACATATGCCAAAACAAAGCTATCAATATCTTTTGCGGGCACAAACTTAAATCCATTACGCCCAGGTGCATCAAAAAGCGCAAAAACGGCTATCAACTGATTTAATAAAAGCTGCGAACGGTGTGATACGTTAGAAGATGCCACAACTCTTATAAGTACCTCGTAAGCTCCATGCCTGGCCTTTTCTTCTATTGCTTCTGCCTTGGCCTGATCACTGCCAGATACTGGCTTATTATCCATAGGGTTAGTTTCTGATTTTTCTTCTGGGGGTTTAAGTGGAGCTGCAAAAATTTGGCCAACCCACCAAAATATTTTTTGAGCGCCCTTAGGGCTACCCTTGCCGTCTCTTAAATTTGCAGCTTCTTTTTCTGAAGCTCTTGTCCAGTTCTTTTTTGCGGGTCTTAGCAAAATCTGAACACCGGCGCCATCTTCTTTTTCTAAAGATGCAAGCGCGCTCAGTAATGCCTGCATAGTATCTCTTTTAATGTCCTGATAAGTGGCAATTGGGTAAACTGGCGATTCTTTTAATAATATTTCACCGCCAACTGTACCGCTAGATTTGCCAACTGGGCTAAATATATTGTGTTCGGCCACCTCTTCTAAAGAGCTGCTTGGGTAAGCACTTAAAATGGCTTGTTCTATTGTTGGCACCAACGTAATTGGTGCTGCTGTATAAAAATACACCATGCCCTTGTGCCCTACTACCTCTAAGCTAATATGTCTTTGGCCATACAAGCTAGATTTAAAACCCTTTTTAGCGGTACTAGCAATGATGTTATAAAGAGTTTGAGCCTTAAAAACGCTCTCATCCGCCAAATCACGCGTATCACGACCCTGTGTTTCTATATCATCACTCATTGGTGGCAAATGAATTAACAGCGGCACCATCTTAAGGCCACGTTCATAATTTTTTGCTTCTCGTAAATTTTTACGCGCAAAAAGAACGGCCCCAATGGCAAGCACTATAATTATGGCACCTAAAATCACTATAAACATTAAGTTTTTGCCTTTTCTTGTGTTATGGCTTTACGCCGTAGCATCACTTTCATGGGGGACCTTAATTACCTTTCCAAAACGAGTTTCTATATATTCTCTTTTAAGGCCTGTTAGCTCTTGGCTTTTTTTATGAGGATCACCCCTGGTCTCTGCAACAATTCTTTTGGCTTTATCGACCCATTCTTTTTCTATTACATCCGCATCATCGGCAATTGCAGTTGCTGGTGTAGAAGCAGCTGAATCATCTGCGGGTGCGGGTGTAGCAACCGTAGGGATAGCCGCAACAGAACTCATAGCTGCAGCCACTGCATCGTTTGCGGCCTGCGTAGGTTCATTATTTGCGCGGCCAGCCTCTCCAGCAATAGGAGCTTTATAGGTATTAACATTATTCTCTACAGATGCCGGCACCTCCACGCTATTTTGTTGTGGTTTAGGAAGCTCATTAGAAGCTGGCGAATGCATTGTGTCCATTTAAGATTAGTATATCAAAATAAACTACTTATGTTTATAGTATTTTTTACTTTTTATAAGACGCATACCATAAAATTAAAAATACGGTACTTAAAATAATTAAAATATCTAAAATTGTTGCCTGTCTAATAGATACAAGCAATAATAAAACCGGTGGTAAACAACCAAATAATAATGCAAAAATTACATTAGATCTATTACTGTTTCTCCTAAATAGCCCCAACAAAACATAAATTAAACCGGCGGTAGAAAGATAAACTAAAAATAAAAGAACTAAAATAGACCACAATTGATCTATAGATGGTGGAACTATTGCAGTAAATACAATTACCGAAACAACCGATAAAATAGTAAGTGCAGCAACTATATAATGTTTATTAATTTTCATACTAATGTTTATTATAGCGCTATAAACATAAAAAAAATATCCGCCTCCCAATTCGGATATTTTTTGCAACTAAAACTAAACTAGAAGCTCTAAGACGGTAAATCCGCTCTATAAAAATAACTTTTTAGCGCTTACCGCCTACAAAGAGCTTTGACTGACCGCTCTCTTGGCCTTTTGGGCCTTGAGGGCGAAATATATTTATTTTGTAAGTTTTTTTATTTTTGTACTTACTGTTTGTAGTCTAGCAAAAATATGCATTATTGTCAATACTTATTGTAGCAATATATACAACTTTAATCTGTTTGAGCAATATTAATATTGTAGCAATATATACAACTAAAAAACATTTTAATAGCCAAAATAGTTGAACAATTATATATTTTGTATGTTTTTTATAAAAAATATCCGAACACTAAGTATATTTTGTTATCTTAACCAAATATCTCTTTATATATATTTTTGTAATTTACATTATTTATTGTACCAATCAATAATTTAAGTACTTAAAAATGCTTAATTTTAGTAGCCAATAGTTATAAATACTTGTTATATATAAATTATTACTTTTAATGTTATATAGCGTTATTAAATATTTAATAATTATAAATATGTACTATAAAGCATTTGCGCCCAACAATATTGAAATTAAAACTTGGTGTATACTACGGCCTAATATAGTTCTGTAGATATATAGTATTGTACGACATGCCAATGAGTAACCGTAGTGCATAGTAAGTTGGTATTTACATAGAATTTCTATTACTATTGTTAACGAATTTTACGTAATAAACTATTGGCAGTTTAAAAGCCATAAAAACTTAAATATACAATCTTAAATAATTAGTAAAATATACAAATAATAACTGCTTTTTATGCATACAAAAATATATAGTTATACACAGTTTTAAAAATTAAATAAAAAAAGTGTTGACAATGCTTTTGGTTATCGTTTACTATGATGGTAGCACTGAATAAAAAAAGTGCTCAAAAACAAAAAAACAGATACACAACAACGGCTTCTCGCAGGCCGTTGTTTCTTTTTATATTATTTAAGCCTTTAGCGTAAACTAAACCCATAATCAGTTTAAAGCATACTAAGCACCTTAATAATTGCACAAATAGTGGCCTATAAATACACTAAGCAAAATCATAATTACTTACTAATATTTATTATTGCTGATATTATAATGCTTATGAAAATACTTTCTCCAATTTTGGCGGGTTACGAGGCCCTACCCGTTTCTATTGAATGCACAATCACTAATGGCTTGCCGGCTTTAACTATTGTTGGCTTAGCTAATAAATCTGTAGACGAAGCCAAAGAACGCATACGCTCGGCAATTGCAGCATCTGGATAC
Source organism: uncultured Candidatus Saccharibacteria bacterium (assembly GCA_964423475.1). Lineage (GTDB taxonomy): Bacteria > Patescibacteriota > Saccharimonadia > Saccharimonadales > CAIOMD01 > JAUPVN01. The sequence goes on along the minus strand of CAYRFD010000020.1, from coordinate 3,918 downwards.
AAGTTTCCTAAAAAACGTATAGTACTAAATTTAGCCCCCGCAGATATACCTAAAAATAGTGCTAGCCTAGATTGTGCAATGGCTCTAGCGGTTTTATATGCAGATAAACAATTACTATGCGACCAGCAAATTAAAACTCTAGTAGCAATTGGCGAACTAGGGCTAGATGGTACCCTAAGGCCCGCCAGGGGTATTATTGGTTTACTTAAGACAATCCAGCAATTACATGCAGATCTTATAGTTATGCCCATAGAAAACGCCCCTCAAGCAAATGCTTTGGGTGTAGAACAAGCTAAATATGCCACAAACTTAAGAGATATTGTAGAATACATTAACAATCAGCAAGCATTACCAAATAATAAAACAGCTAGTAGTACTTCAAACAAAAAATATTTGCCCAATTACATAGACTTTGCAGAGATAATTGGCCAAGCTACCGCAAAAAGAGCCCTTACTATTGCAGCAGCCGGTGGGCATAATATCTTATTAAGCGGCCCACCCGGTACGGGTAAAAGTATGCTTGCTAAGGCTTTTGTAGGAATATTACCAGAGCTTAACCAAACCGATTCTTTAGACGTTACCCATATTCATAGCCTTGTAGGTATGCAATTAGATAGCATTGTTACTAACCCGCCACTCAGATCACCCCATCATACAAGTAGCACGGTATCTATTATTGGTGGTGGCCATAATGGACTTGTAGCAGCCACCTATTTAGCCAAAGCAGGAAAGTCTGTGCTAATTCTTGAGGCAAACCCTGAAATAGGTGGGGCAACCCAAAGCGTCAAAGCATTTCCTGACTTTGATGCCCACTTATCCAGGTACTCATATCTGATTTCCTTGTTGCCAGACAAAATCATTACAGATCTTGGCCTCTCATTCACTTGCATTTCTCGCGAGGTTTCTAGCTACACCCCTTATGGTGATAAAGGTTTGTATGTATCGAGGAAGTGGGATGAAAAGACTGCAGCCTCATTTAATGAGCTAGATCCAACAGGTCGAGAAGGCCAAGCCTGGCAAGAGTTTTATACCGAAGTTGCTGAGTTTGCACAAAGGATTGCTCCAACACTTCTTGAGCCACTCAAGACTCGAAGTGAATTAAAGGCTGAGATTAATCTGCCAGCGATCTGGGAGTACTTAATTGAAAACCCCATAGGTAATGAAATCAATAAACGATTTAGTAGTGATCTAGTTAAGGGCGTTGTTTTAACCGATGCCCTCATCGGTACTTTTGCATCTGCTTTTGATATCCAAGCAAATATCTGTTTTCTCTACCATCTAATGGGTAATGGGACGGGTGAATGGAAAGTACCAGTTGGCGGAATGGGCGCCCTAGTTAAAGAGCTCATTCGAGTTGCCACTGAATCAGGTGTTGAGATCAAAGTGAATTCAAAAGTTATTGCAGTTGTGAGCGATGATTTGGGTGTCACAGTAGAGACACTTTCAGGAGACAAGTATGAATCTGATTACCTTTTATCAAATGCTGCGCCTCAGGTATTAGCAAAACTTCGTGGGAAACCACAACCACAATCACTCGATGGTTCTCAGATGAAGATAAACATTTTGTTAAAGCGCTTACCTAGATTGAAATCTGGCATAGATCCACGACTTGCATTTGCTGGAACATTCCATGCCAATGAGAGTTTTTCTCAGCTTGAACAAGCCTTTAAGGATGCTCAAGCAGAGGTGATGCCGGCAAATATGCCACACGTTGTCTGACCCATCAATTTTGGGCAGAGATTTACAGGAAGCGGGTTATCACACCCTCACGCTTTTTGGACTACACACCCCAGCTTCACTCTTTGATGCCGATAACGATGCAGCACGTGAAGTGGCTCTTGCTTCTGCACTTTCATCAGTGAATGAGTACTTGGCAGAGCCAATCCAGGATGTGATTGCTGCAATAGAAGTGAAGACGCCACTAGATATCGAAGACGCTATTGCTTTGCCGCGAGGCAACATTTTCCATAAAGATCTTTCTATGCCATTTCGAGAAGATTTGACGCACCCGTCATGGGGAGTTGAAACAGATGACCCACGAATCTTCATTTGTGGCGCAGGGGCTATGCGTGGCGGGGGAGTAAGCGGAATTCCTGGACATAATGCGGCGATGGCGGTCCTTAGTAACAATTAGACTTATTCCATGAGTCTTCACCCTGAAACATCTGCGATCACAGCAGGCCGTCCCGATGCTGCACCAGATGCTTCTCTCAATCCACCATTAATTTTTTCTTCCACTTATCACGCGGGAGGTCCCGTTGGATATGGACGTTACGGTAATGAAAGTTGGAGCGCTCTTGAAGCCGCAATTGGAGAGTTAGAAGGCGGCGCAACACTTTCATTTTCATCAGGCATGGCCGCGGTAAGTGGAGTGTTTTCTATTCTCCCAATTGGAGCACCAGTTGTTGCATCCAATCAGGGATATAGCGGAGTAATGGGTTTACTGAATCAATTTCATGCATCTGGACGTTTAGAAGTTCGCTTTGTTGAAATAACAAATACCGAAGAAGTAATCAATGCAATGAAGGGTGCAGCATTAGTCTGGTTGGAATCACCAACAAATCCTTGCCTAGATGTTGCGGATCTTCCTGCATTGATAACAGCTGCCAAGAAATTAGGAATCGGTGTTGCCGTTGATAACACTTTTGCAACTCCGCTGGTTCAAAAGCCATTAGCAATGGGTGCCGACATTGTGATGCACTCAGTAACAAAGTTTCTAGCTGGCCACAGCGATGTTGTGTTGGGCTCTCTCTCAACTAATGATGAGGCGCTCTTTGCACGGTTAGAACAAGCTCGCAGATTTAATGGTTCTGTGCCAGGACCATTTGAGGCATGGCTGGCACTACGGGGGATTAGATCCTTTCCAATTCGCTTTAGAGCAGCAGAAAGTAATGCCAAGGAATTGGTTGCACGCCTGAGCCAACACTCCAAGATAGCCAAAGTTCGGTACCCAGGTTTTGGAGCGGTAATTTCTTTTGAAGTTGATGGAACAGCAGAGGATGCAGAAAAAGTATGTGAGTCATCAGAGTTGATCACCCATGCAACCAGCCTTGGAGGGATTGAATCACTCTGGGAAAGACGCCGCCGTTGGGCTCTTGAGAGCCCTTCAGTTCCTGAGCAATTGATTCGACTCTCAGTAGGGTGTGAGCATGTTGATGATTTGTGGCAAGACATTGAGAAAGCTTTAAAGGTTCTGTAAAGAAATATTCAGAAAAAGAGAGTATTTTTGTCCTATGTTCAAACTCTTTCGTCGAATATTCGCAGCAGCGACAGTGGCGATTTTGGCCTTCAAGGCGGTCGGTTCATTTCTTTCTTGGGTAGAGCATCAAGAGGACTCTGTTGCTGATTCATGGGTCGACGAAGATGAATTTGAAGATGCCTGATATCGAATACATTCCTGGAAGTTGCAATATCGGGAAAGGTGAAATTCGCCGCAGGCAACTAGTCGCAATAGTTGGTTTAATAGTTTCGGTTATGACTCTTTTAGTTTTTGGTCTGTTTGATTCTCCAGGAGAATTTCACTTGGGAATCTTCTTTCCCTTGTTTGTCACTTCGATTGGCTTTGTGCAATCACGAAGCAAGTTTTGTCTGGCATATGGATTTGCCGGAACTTTTAACATTGGCAAGCTGGGGGACATAAAAAGAGTGAGCAGCAAGGAAGATCGACAAGCCGATCGAGTGACAGCACTAAAAATATTGGGTAAATCTTTTCTTCTGGCTTCTCTAGCGACAGCGGTGGTATTAGTACTACCCTTCTAAGTATGAAGATTCTAATTCATACACGGCACGCAGACTTAGCTGAAGATTTTAAAACAATTGCGGAAGAAAAACTCAGCAGCATGGAGCGATTTAGCGTAGTGATTGATCGCGTCGAAGTTGAAGTTCTTCACGAGGCAAATCCCCAACAGGGAAAACACG
>CAYRFD010000019.1:0-16750 GCA_964423475.1 uncultured Candidatus Saccharibacteria bacterium | reverse complement strand
ACCCACGACCCGCTGTTTACAAAACAGCCGCTCTGGCCACTGAGCTATGTCGGCACTTGATATATAGATATCAGTCTAAATGGTATCAAAAATATGTTGTTGTGGCAACCTAAACAATAACTCTTTTGGGCCTATTAACAGCTTTTGGTCTGCCTACCTGAGAGTGTGTGTTCTTAATTTTTTTAAGAGTTTTTTCTGCACTTTCATGATCTTGTTGAATTTCATAGGCTTTTGCCAATAATATTAGCGTTTCTCTGGTTGGTTCTAGCTCTGCAGCCTTTTCTAGCTCGTGTAACATTTTGTTGTTATTATTAAGCTTTTCTAATACTTTTGCATAAGCTATATGTCTGGTAGCAAGATCAGATTCCATAGAAATAGCTTCTTCAAATGCAATGGCTGCCTTAGAATAGTCGCCTGTTTCGTAGTATATTAAACCAAGATTATGTAAACTCGATGCGCTAACTTCTATAGAAGAGGCTATCTCGAAACATTTAATTGCATCTGGATATTCTTTTTGTTTTGCATATAATATGCCTAAACGATTATATGCGGCAGCATTTTTTTCATCTATTTTTAAAATTGTAAGCAAAGCCTTTTCTGCTCTAAGTAATTTATTATCACGCATACCCTGATGAGCAATTTCCCATAGATTACCTAGTTTATTACCAAGCTTTTCTGGTATATCATCTATTTCATCTGTATTTACGTATAAAGCCCTAATTACTAGCGCAGCTATAACAGATAGTACAATTAAAGATATCATTTACTGCTATTATAACACTAAAAATAGCCTTGTTAGTAATAATTTGGGTTGGACTTTAGCATTATTTTGTATAATTGCCTCTTGCGTGTATTTTGCGCGTAACAGCCATTTATTAAATACAGCTCCTTTACTAATAGATTTTTTTGTTGCCGCAATACACACCAACAATAATGCATCTAATAGAGTAGTTGTTTTAACAGAGTCTTTTGCCAACTGTTCTACCCTTATAACTCTTTTAGCAGATGATTCTGAAAGTAATTCTTTAGCCTCTTCTATGGCTTGTCTTAGTGGGTGGTTTTCATTATCTTTAAGCAACGCAGATAATAATCCCATTCTACCACCCGACAATGCTAATAATGACTCTGTATTTTGGTGTTGATCATAACTGTTAATATATTCTTTTAATTGATCTTTAGATGGGGGTATATATTGCCATGTATTAACGCGGGATTTTATTGTAACTAAAATGTTATTACTGTAACTAGTAGTTAATATAAAATGAACCTTATTTGGGGGTTCTTCTAGCATTTTTAAAATACTATTTTGAGACTCTACAGTAAGCAAATCTGCATCTTCTATTATAATCATAGTGTGATTGGGTTTTTTAGTACGCAAAGAAGATTGCAACAGTTTAATTTGATCTATACTAATACTTTTTTTATCTTGTTCTGGTGTAATATTGTATTCTTCTATTTTTGTATATTTTTCTATCATTAAACTAATAATTTGGCCAACTATATACCCTTTGCCAGAACCCCTAGGCCCAACTATAAGTAGCGCATGCAATGGATCGTTGCAATAAGAAAGTAATGCAGACTGTATTAAAGGGTTGAAAGTTGGTTGCATAAATTATTAAAGTCTTTTGGTAATGGCGCAATAAAAGTTTTTATACCTTTATCTGGTATATTAATTGTAATTGAATGTGCGTGCAACATTAAACGTTTATATTCTTGACCTCCATATAATGAATCGCCAATTATTGGTTTATTTAAATATTGCAGATGTATTCTTAGCTGGTGCGTTCTTCCTGTTAAGGGATGGAGCTGTAGAGCGCTAAAATTACCTTCTTGGCAAATTACATGATATTCTGTTTGTGCACTTTTACCGTTAGCATTTACAGCAAAGGTTTGTGGCTTAGATGGATTTCTTGCAAGAGGAATATCAATAATACCCTTTTTAGGCTCTATATCTCCATTAACTATTGCAATATATGTTTTTTTCACCAATCTATTAGAAAATTGTTTTTGTAAAAAAGATAACGTTGCCGAATTTTTAGCACACACCATAACCCCACTAGTTGCTCTATCTAGCCTATGTACTATTCCAGCCCTTTCTCCGCTCAAATTAGATACTTTATCTCTAATGAAACTGGCAACAGAAGCCTCGTCCCAATGTTTACCTCTTGCATGGCTAATAATCCCGGCCGGTTTATTAACTACAATAATATTATCATCTTGATATATTATTGGAATATCTATTACATCTGCAATCTGTTCTATTGGTGATATATCAGCAGAAATTGAAATGTTTGGCTGAATTTTCTCTCCTGGCTTAATAGCTTTTGAATTTTTTTGTATTAAATTCATATCAAACAGTTTTGCTAATGCCGCCCTAGAATATTGAGGGTAAAAAGACGCTAACAATATATCTGCTCTTAAAGGCTTTACGGTCTGATTAATAATACTAGCAAAAGCCATACCTAACGTAATCCAACAGATTTTTGTACTAACAACAATTTTGCGTTTGCCTGTTCTTGCATTATAGATTCAGATATTGTAAGTTTTTGTATTAAACTAGATTCGTCTACTGTGTTTCTTTTTTGTTGAAAATTTGTTAAAAATATTTCAACTATGCTAGCAAGTTCTCTTTTAAAATCTCCGTAATTATTCTTACCTTGCCATTTGCTTAAAGTTTGTTCTTTTGTTTCATCTGTTAACGACATATATATTTGTAACAAATTAGTAATCCCTGGCTGTTTATCCCAATTATAATTTATTATAGCAAAATCATCTGTTGTGGCACCCATTATTTTTTTTGCTGCTTCTTTTGGGCTATCGTTAAGCAAAATAGTACCAGCTGGGTCTGATATGCTCTTACTCATTTTATTATTAGGATTTTTTAGGCTCCTAACCCTTAACGGAGCTTCTACGCCTACAAATTTTGCTTGTTCTAATGAGTTTTTTGGAACTGTAAAAATATCGCCAAATTTATTGTTAAAGCGTTGGGCAATTGTTCGAGTAAGTTCTATATGCTGACGTTGATCTTCTCCTACCGGTACCCATAGAGCATCGTACAGTAATATATCTGCAGCCATTAGTATTGGGTAGTTAAACAAACCTATGCTAACCCTGTCTTCGCCAACTTTTAGACTTTTATCTTTAAACTCTACCATTCTGCTTGCCTCTCCAAAGCCAGTAAAGCAATCAAAGATCCATGTAAGCTCACTATGAGCAGAAACATAGCTTTGCCTATATACATTTACATTTTGATCTTCTATAGGTAAACCCTCTGCCACGTAATCTTTAATTCCACTTAATATAGCGTTGTTAAGACCAGTATAATCAACATCTACTGTAATAGTATGCAAATCTGGGATAAACATATTTATTTGATGTGTTTTAGCATATTTATTAGCCAACATTACCATTGGCTTAATAGCTCCTAAGTAGTTTCCTAGGGTAAAATCGCTATTCACTCTTAAACCAGTAAGTATAACAGGCCTATTCATCACTTATCATTATACCTTAAAAAAACATTACAAACATATATAAATAATTTAAGTATAATAGATATATGCCCATCATTCCTCTTGCAGAACAAATGCGCCCTAAAGATTTAGATAGTGTAGTTGGTCAAAATCATTTAATTAGTAAAAATGAAATATTAGAACGTATTATCAATAATAAAAAGCCTATTAGTATATTATTATGGGGGCCACCCGGCAGCGGGAAAACTACGTTGGCACGAATTATCGCAAACGAAACGTCTGCAGATTTTATTGAAATAAGTGCAGTTACAAGCGGTATAACTGATGTTAAAAAAGTTATTTTAAGAGCTGAGCAAAATAAGCGGCTTGAAATGCAAACTATATTATTTGTAGACGAAATACATCGCTTTAACAAAGCCCAACAAGATGCATTTTTACCACACGTAGAAAATGGACTTATAGTATTAATTGGTGCTACTACAGAAAATCCAAGCTACGAAGTAATTAATCCTTTACTATCTAGAATGAAAGTTATAATTTTAGAACCATTGGACAAATCTGACGTAATTAAAATATTAAAAAATGCATTAACTAAATTAAATAAAACTAAAGCCGCTAGTAACAAAGTATTAGAATATATTGCGCTTGCTTCTGGTGGAGATGCCCGTATAGCTCTAGGTAACTTACAGTTATGCCTAGAGCTGGCAAATAATAAAATTATTAGTATAGAAGATGTTAAAAATAACGTACAAAAAACTTTGCCTGGTTATGATAAAAATGGAGACAAGCATTATTCAATTATTAGTGCTTTTATTAAAAGTATGCGTGGCAGTGACGCTAATGCAACTTTATATTACCTTGCCAGAATGTTAAAAGCTGGCGAAGACCCAAAATTTATAGCAAGAAGAATGATAATCTTTGCTAGCGAGGATATTGGAATAACAAGTTCTGCAGCTCTAAACTTATCTGTTAGCACATTTTTAGCTGTAGAGCGAATAGGTTTACCTGAATGCAAATATAATTTATTTCACTGTGCGTTAGCTTTGGCTTCATGCAAAAAATCTAGGAAGGTTGCAGATGCTATGGTGAATGCACAAAACGCTGCAAATAGCAGCTCAGATATGCCTGTACCAAAACATTTAATTAACGCATCTAACGATTTTATGAAAAAAGAAGGTTTTGGCAATAATTATAAGTGGGAATCAGATTATTTACCCAAAGAAGGATTTTTACCAAAAGATTTAAAAGATTTAAACCTATTTAATTAAAAATTTATTGCAATACATTATATTTGTAACTATAATACACTTATAAATAAAGGATACTATGTCTAAAATAATGCTTGTTATTGTAGGGGCTGTTGCGCTAGTTATATTATGTGCTGCAATTTTTATTGCACCAAATACTAAAGATAATAGTAAGCCAATATTAGTAATAACCGTGAATGACCTTTCTAAGGTTAACGTAAGCAAGGGACAGCAATTTCAAATAGAACTTACATCAAACCCAACTACGGGTTTTACTTGGCAACTAAACGACATGTACGACCACACAACTGTTAGATATATTTCTAATCAATTCACTCCAGCAACAAACAATATAGGCTCTCCCGGGTTAGATGTTTGGACTTTTGAAGCCCTAAGGCCTGGCATTACTGATCTACAATTTAGCTATTCACAATCTTGGGATACTACTACACCCGCGGCTGAATCAAAAACGTACAATATAAACGTAACCAACTAATTACAGTTTTGTGTTGTAAATATTAAATATCTACGTTAAATGAAATTGAAAAAATTTAATAGACTATAGCTAATATAATCCCTGGGAAAGCTTTAAATATGAGTTATCTTCTGATGCAGATAAATTTTTTGTTATTAGCGCAATATAAAATGGTTTAGTGTATTCTCCCGGCAATAATCTTACTGTATGTTTTAACGATTTTTGCATTTTTTTGTTTTTCCACGAATCTAAACCCTGCATTTTAGGTATTGGATATTGTTCTAGGGGCAGTATCTGAGCCTGTGGCTGCTGTTCTAACAAGTTATTTACTACTATTTCGTTTTCCTCTGGTGCAATAGTGCAGGTACTATACACAAGCCTACCACCTGGTGACAGTAATCTATATGCCTCGTTTAATAATACAGACTGAAGTTTACTTAAACGTTTTATAGTAGCATAACTCCAAATATCGTCTTTAGTAATGTTAGCTTCTCCCGAGCAAGGAGCATCAACAAGAATTTTATTAAAATAATTAGCAGAATAATATTTTGATATGTTTCGGCCATCTCTTAAACTATATTCTGCTTTAACATTATAACTATTCATTAAATCCCTCATTTTAAAGAATCTTGTTTTAGATGTATCATTTAATAACAATAATGCTTTATTTTTTGTTAGCATAGCAATATGACTAGATTTAGAACCCGGTGCTGCGCATAAATCTAAAATTCTATCATTTTTGTTGGGTTTTAATTCTAATACTGGTATAAAGCTAGACGCATTTTGCATAATATACTGCCCACTATTAAATAGGTAACTACGAGTGTCTAAAGAACTATTATTCTGTAGTAAATAGCAATCATTGGACCAATCTATAGGAGTTAAGCTATTGGGTGGTAATATTTTTTTAATGTTGCTTAGAGTAGTCTTTTTTTGATTTATAGTATTTATTCTTACAGATTTTAAATAATTGGTCTGAAGCAAACTTTGAGTTTTATCTATTGTTGTGCCCCAAATATTTGATGTTCTTATTATAAAATCTTTATCATACATATATTTATTGTATACTAAAAGTACCCGCTGCTATAACAGCGGGTACCAAATTGTTTTTACACAAATTTTTAACGTTTTGTAAACTGTCTTTGCTTACGAGCGCCCTTTAGACCAAATTTCTTTCTTTCACGCTCTCTAGAATCACGAGTTAATAAATTAGCTTTTTTTAGTGTACTCTTAAAATCTTCGTTTACTAAAACTAAAGATTTAGAAATTCCCAATTGTATAGCAGACGCCTGGCCATTTGGCCCGCTACCTTCTACAACTACACTAACATCAAATTTATTAACTTTATCTAATAATTCAAAGGGTTTATTAATTTCTTTTAATAATAATTCACTTTTATTAAAATACTCTTCTACAGGTTTTCCATTTACAGTTGTTGTGCCCTTACCACCCATTAACCTTACTCTTGCGGTAGCACTTTTTCTACGCCCTAATGCATAAAAATATTCTTGCTTTGCCATAATACTAAATACTCACTTTCTTAGGTTTTTGAGCTTCGTGCTTATGTTCTTCGTTTGCATAAATTTTAAGTCTTTTTAAGCGCTCATCTACTAGTTTATTCTTGGGTAACATGCCCTTTACAGCCTCGTACACAACTTTTGTAGAATCTTTTTTCATTTGATCTTCTAGTGTGGTTGTTTTTAAGCTACCAGGATATTGACTATGACGATAATATTTTTTATCTTTTAGTTTATCTCCAGTAACAATAAGTCTACTAGTATTGATAACTACTACAAAATCTCCACAATCTATATGTTGAGTAAATTGAGTTTTACCTTTACCCGTAAGATATGTAGCAATTTTAGTTGATATCCGCCCCAATGGAGCCTCTGACGCGTCTATAAGCAACCATTCTCTGGTAACATCAGACGGCTTTGCACTAAAAGTTTTCATTATCTATCTCCTTTAGTAACGCCTTTAGCGCGGGTTGCCTTATTATTTGTATGAGTGGCAACGGTTTTTTGAGGAGTAGCTTGCTTCTTAGCTTGCGCTTTAGTTAACACTGTAGTTGTGGCTCCGTTTTTAGATGATTTCTTTGTTGTTGTAGCCTGTTGTGATTTTGCTATAGTTGGCTCAAGAGTTACTACATCGTCTACGAAAGACACCGTAGCCATTTGAGCGTTATCTCCTCGTCTATTATCTTTTTTAACAATTCTTACATGGCCAGAGTTTCTTTTTGTTAATTTTGGCGCTATCTCATCTACAAGTTTATGCGCGCTATTAACGTTAGCTACTTTCTGAATAACTAAACGTCGATTATGTAAATCACCTTTTTTAGCTTTTGTAATAATTTTTTCAAAATATGGGACTAATTCTTTTGCCTTTGGTGTAGTGGTTGTAATTGAACCATGCTCTATTAGATTACTAGCTAAGCCTTTAATTAAAGCTCGCCTTTCATCTTTTTGACGTCTAAATTTACGCCCTTTATATCCGTGTCTATGCATATTACAACTCCAATTCGGTAAGCTTATCTTTAACTTCGTCTAAAGCTTTTTGACCAAATCCTTTAAGATCTCTTAGTTCTGCATCACCCAAAGAAAACAAATCTTTTAAAGTATGAATATCGTTATTTATTAAAGCATTTGTTGTGCGTGCAGTTAAATTTAAATCTTCTACAGAAACCATTAGCTCTGCAGGGTCTTCTGAATCGTCTGCATGAAAGTCTGGTGCAACAGTTTTACTTGCTGGCATTGCTTCTATTTTTGTAGAGCCAGCTAGTGCGTTATACTGATTAACTAGTATTGCGGCAGCTTCTTCAAAGGCGTCTTTAGGCGTAATAGAGCCATCTGTGTCAACTGTAATGATTAACTTATCTAGATCTGTAATTTGGCCTACGCGTGTATTTTCTACTTTATATCTAACTCTTAAAACTGGGCTAAATATTGCGTCTACTGCTATCATATCGCTTGGTTTTCGGTTAGCGCCTTCTTCTACTGTTCTATAGCCACGGCCTGTTTCTACAATTACATCTATAATAAATTCAGCATCAGATTCTGCAACAGTTGCTATAACATGCTCTGGGTTTACAACCTCTACATCTGCATTTACTTTAAATTCGCCTGCAGTAACCTCTCCTTTACCCTTGTGAGTTAAGCGAATTGTCTGTGGTTCTTCTGTATACATTTTAAATCTAATTGATTTTAGATTAAGCATTATACTAACAACATCTTCTCTAACACCCTTAACGGCAGTAAATTCGTGCGTAACACCTTCTATTTTAAAAGCAGTAATAGATGCACCCGAAACACTCGATAGTAGAACACGGCGCATACTGTTACCTAAAGTCATGCCGTAACCAGTGTGAAGAGGCTCTATAACAAATGTAGCACTTTTTTCGTTATGCTCCTCTACGTTTGCCAATGATGGTGTATGAATTAATTTTGACATATATAAGTTATCCTCTCCTTATCGTGAGTAATACTCTACTATTAATTGTTCGTTAATCTCTGGTTCGGCTTCTTCTCTTGGTGGTAGACCTGTTACAGATATTTTGAATTTTTTTCTATCTACTTTTATCCAAGATACAGTAACATCGTTTTCGCTTGTAATATCATCAAGATTTTTAAAGTAGACAGTAGACTGGCTCTTTGGGCGTACTTCTAGTATGTCTCCGGGCTTTATTCTAATAGATGGTATATCTACACGTCTTCCGTTAAGCATAAAATGACCGTGGGTTACTAGTTGTCTAGCTGCCCTGCGACTATTTGCAAAACCAGCCCTGTAAACTGTATTATCTGCGCGTTGTTCTAAAATTTGTAACAATACTTCACCACTCTGACCACTTCTGCGGCTAGCTTCTTTCATTATATTAGAAAACTGTCTTTCTAATAAACCGTAAAGTCTTTTAACTTTTTGCTTTTCGCGCAGCTGTAATGCGTACTGGCTTGGTGTAGAACGTCTACCTGTTCGGCCATGTTGGCCTGGCATAGTGCTACGCTTTGCCATATGCTTAATAGCTTTAGGATGAAGCGCATAGCCTTCTCTTCTACTCATTTTAGTAATAGATTGTGTATCTCTTGCCATATTATTAAACCCTTCTAGCCTTAGGTGGTCTACAGCCACCATGAGGTACTCCAGTTACATCAGAAATAGTTTCTACAGAAACATCATGAGAAGCAAGTGACCTAATTGCCGCGTCGCGACCTTGGCCAATACCTTTAATATATACGTCGGCTTTGCTTATGCCGTGTAGTTGTTTAGCGCTTAAGATTGCTTTATCTGCCGCAACCTGAGCAGCATAGGCTGTACCTTTTTTACTACCCCTAAAACCACAAGCGCCAGCACTAGACGCTGTTAATAGGCCACCTTTTGTATCTGTAACAGAAACAATAGTGTTATTAAAACTAGCACTAATATGAACTTGACCGTAAGGTACGCTTCTTTTACTCTTTTTTTTACGAACAGCAGTTGAAATATTATCAGCCATTATTTAATACCCCTATAAATTATCATGTCTTTGTAGCCGCTTTCTTGGCAGTGCCACCAACAGTTGATTTTTTACCACGTCTTGTTCTAGCATTAGTTTTGGTACGTTGGCCCCTACTAGGAAGATTATTTGTATGACGTATGCCTCTGTAAGCTTTAATTTCTTTAAGACGCTTAATATTTTGCACTACTATTCTTTGTAGTTCTCCTTCTACTAAATAACCGTCGTTAATAACATCTTGAATTTTAGTAGTCTGAGCATCTGTTAGGTTTTTAACACGTATAGTACTATCTATTCCTGCTTTATCTAAAATACTATCAGATATTTTAGGTCCTATGCCGTATACATAAGTAAGCGCAACACCTACTTGTTTTTCATTTGGTATAGTAACACCGCTAATTCTTGCCATAATTATCCTTGCCTCTGTTTATGCTTTGGCTTTTTTTTATTAATAACATAAAGACGACCTTTTCGGCGAACCAAAATGTCATCTGGGCTGATTTTCTTTACACTCGCACGCACTTTCATGCGGATCATCACTCCTTTTTGCTGTGGTGACACACTGCGTTAATTAATATTATAAGCGATAGGTGATTCTTCCCTTAGTTAGATCATAAGGGCTCATCTCAACCTTGACGCCGTCTCCTGGTACAAGGCGTATCCAATTTCTACGCATTCTACCAGAAAGTGTAGCTTCTATCACATGGTCGTTTTCTAATTTGACTTTAAACTTGGTACCCGGAAGTGCCTCGATTATTGTCCCTGTTAATTCTATAACTTCTTTAGTACTTGCCATATGCTACGTCAACTGTTTATTCTACTATACTTATCCACTATTTGTAAAGGGTTTTTATTTGTTTTTGTCATTTTTCTTTATTTTTTTGCTTGAACTAGATATATCTATAGTGTAATCGTCGTAAGTTACCATAAGGGCTCTTGATTCTATTTGTCTTAATGTTTCTAGCGCTACAGCAACCAAAATTAATATACTTGTACCACCAATTGCAAGCTGATCTGTACCAAGTAGGGCTTGCCCAATAATTGGCATTACCGCTAAAGCGCCCAGTGATAAAGCTCCAAATAGAGTTAATTTATTAACTGTACTCATTAAATATTTTTCTGTTGGTTTACCGGGTCTTATACCGTTAATAAATCCACCCTGTTTTTGTAGGTTTTCTGATATTTCTTTGGCATTAAATACAACAGAAGTATAAAAGAACGTAAACATAAATACTAACAAGAAATATACAATAGGATACAGCCAACCAATAATACCGTTTTCTGTTAAGCTTTGAGAGGTTGGTATCTGAAACCATACAACCAGCTTTTCGCCAATTGCTTGCATAGTACCTGTTGCATTCTGGGCTAAAAGCCGCCCAACAAACTCTGGCAATGCTAAAAACGCCCCAGCAAAAATAATTGGAATAACTCCAGCTGTAATTAACCTTAAAGGCAGGGTGGTTGTGATGCCTCCGTAAACCCTATTTCCTTGTAACCTTTTTGCATAATTAATGGTAATTCTACGTTGCGCCTCGTTTAAATACACTACTAGTACAGTAACAACAACCGTAACAACAGCTATAGCAAGAGTTACCCACAGAGCCTGACTGTTAATAGGAAAATTACCAAAACCAAATACAGAAAAGCTTGACTCTTTTTGGATAACAGATGAGATAAGATTCCATAATATTGCAGGTAAACTTGCAACTATACCAACAGTAATAACTAAAGATATGCCGTTTCCTATGCCTTGCTCGGTAATTATTTCGCCCAAGAACATTAAAAGCATAGAACTTGCTGTAAGTACTGCAACCATAAGTATCCATTGGCTTAGAGATGCGTTAGCTACTAAATCTCCTAATCCACCTACCTGAGATACAGTTTGACCAACTAAAAATACTGTTCCTATAGATTGCACAATAGCTAAAGGTAAAGTTAATAACCTAGTCCATTGTTGAATCTTTTTGCGCCCATATTCGCCTTCTTTATTAAGAGCTTCCATTTTTGGAATAGCTTTTGTTAATAACTGCATTATTATGCTTGCATTAATGTAAGGGCCAAGACCAACAATCATAATACTAAATGATGCTAAAGCACCCCCACTAAGAATATTTAAAAAACCTAATAGCTGTGAACTATTTGTTTGGGCCAAAGCATTTTCAATAACCTGTTTTAGCTGTTCTGGTTCTGCAATTGGTATGGGTATTTGTGCCAAAAATCTAAAAATTACAATTATACCTAAAACAGCAAATATTCGTTTCTGCATGTCTCGAGACTTTAGCGATCTTGCTATAATTTTCCAGTTCATTGTTTGGCTAAATACCCTCTCGTTTATTTTGTACTAATTAAAGAGTATTGTAACACATAAAACATAATTAATGTATACTTACTTATAATGGTTAAGTTGTATATATACATAGGTATTTTTGCTGGTAGCATTATAGGATCGTATTTACCAGTATTACTTTTTAATGTAGGCATGTTGAGTTTTATTAGCATTATTGGTGGAGTACTAGGCTCATTTGTTGGGCTTTTTGCTGGCTACTATCTTGCCCAAACCCTAGAATCATGACACAACAACAAGCGCTTACAATTATGGATGATGGGAAGTCGGTGTTATTAACTGGAGCGGCTGGTACCGGTAAAACATATACTTTGCAAAAATTCATAAATACTGCAAAATCAAAAGGCAAAACAGTAGCTGTAACCGCAACAACCGGTTTAGCAGCAACTCACTTAAGCGGGAACACAATACATTCTTGGTCTGGCATTGGGGTTCACGAGGATTTAACCAAGCATCATATTGAATCATTTAGTAAAAGCCGCCAAGACATAATAAATAATACAGATGTATTAATAATTGATGAAATTAGCATGCTTCATGATTATAGATTAGATTTAATTAATAAAGTTTGCCAAGTTATAAAGAATAATGCTACTCCATTTGGTGGTATTCAGGTAATACTATCTGGTGATTTTTTTCAATTACCACCCGTTAACAGAAATGATTCTAAACAGGGTGGTTTTATTACAGGATCTACCATATGGTTAGATGACTTTTTTACGGTTTGCTATCTAGAACAACAATATAGACAAAAAGAAGACCAAAAATACGAAGACATCCTAAACGGTATTCGAGCAGGAAAACTCAGTATGCGTCAAATTAATTTGCTTAACGAAAGAAAAAATGCAATCTTTACGCCTTTTAGCGCAGTTACTAAATTGCTAACAACCAATGCAGATGTAGACACAATTAACACAATACAACTTGCTACAGTAAAATCTCCCGTAATGTCTTATAGCATGCAATACACCGGATCAAAAAAGTACGTAGAGCAACTACTTAGATCATGCTTAGCGCCCGAGCAACTAGATCTTAAGATTGGTGCGCATGTTATGTGCATAAAAAACAGCCCAGAAAAACGTTTCGTTAACGGTAGCTTAGGCATTGTAGAATCGTTTGAAAAAGACACAGATTATCCAATTGTCAGACTTAATAATAATCGTGTTATAGTGGTATCGCCAGAGTCTTGGGAGTTAGTAGACGGAGATAAAATTAGGGCAACGGCAAGACAAATACCACTCAGGCTTGCTTGGGCAATTACCGTTCACAAAAGCCAAGGGATGACCTTAGATGCTGCTCAAATAGATTTAAAAAATGCTTTTGTAGAAGGAATGGGGTACGTAGCTCTTTCTAGAGTTAAAAATCTTTCCAGTTTAAAATTAGAAGGTTTTAACAAAATATCACTTATGGTAAGCCCTGCTGCAAAAGAAATAGACACAAGCCTTAGAAACAAAAGTGTATCTGCTCAAAAAATATGTCAAGAACTATTTAAAAAATATGAAGATACTATAAAACTTTCTAAAATAACTGCGGTTACCAATAGCACAAAAACTCCGTGGATAGATAAACTATCTAAAATGCGCATAGAATACCCAAATGCGTATAAACCATGGAGTAAAAATGATGATAAAAAACTTGTAAAGCTATTTAGTGATGGGGCTACTATTTCTGCTTTATCTAAAAAGCTAGGGCGGCATAACAGAAGCATAAAACTGCGCTTACAAAAACACTTTGGTGAAGATATTTTTGATTAGCAATTAATTACACAATATATTTATACTAACTTATAAATTAGATTCTTCTAAAACTTGTTGTATTGGCACGGCGTCCTTTGGCTTTGTAGTATCTATTTCTCCTTGGTAAGGAAGCATTTTAAATGTTAAATCTACGTTTATTTTATTGTCGGGGTTATCTGCTTTTGCAGTAATTTTACCATTAAGCTCGTACGTTTCTGAATTAACATAAATTTCTGCACGAATATTAGACTTATTCTTATCTGTATCTGAAACATCAGAAGTATATAATGAAAGTTCTTTTTTACTCTTAATGATTTGCCCAAATTCGGTATATTTTTGGCCTTTTTCAACAAGATCATCTGCATAATCACAAGAAGAACCATTATACGCATCAAAAGTTTGTAAACATTCTGTTTTTCTTTTTTTAGCTTCTTCTGCTTGTTTAGATAGATCTTCGTAAATCCTTATTTGTTGAATTATTTTAATAGATTTATTTATCCAAATATCAAATTCAAAATTATCAGGTATATCATTAATTAGTCTATCGCATTCTTTATTATTTTCTTGTTTACGCGCATCTATATTTGTATCACCAGATAATACATATTTTTTATAGGTTGCATTATTCATTAATTTGTCAAACACAGCGTAGCAATATTGTTTAGCATTATCTTTATTTACACCAGCCTTATAATGATTTGTCTTTACTCCATTAATATCTTCGCTTCCTATATATGATTTTTTGTTAATAATTGAATATTGTGGATTAGATGTAAAAACATACTGCTGAGATACACTATTAAAATCATTAACAACGCTAATAATGTCTTCTTTAGTTACGTTGTTTGAATCGTTTTGCTCAACATTATAGGATTTAGCTAATTCGTTCATAATATCCTGCTCTGCTGAAATCCAAACATTATTATATTTTTCTGGGATACCAAACGACGATAATATACTTGTATTGTTAAGCCCTAATTTTAAGTATAGGTTAGGTAATAAAGCAGCTTCTGGTAAATAAGTTTTTAGTGCAACATCTACTACAAGATCTTCTGCCGAGCCCGATGAAGCTTTTATTTGAGCGGTAGTATCGCTTTTTGATGCATCTATAGAAACATTTGAACTAACGCTATAGTTTTGTTCACCATAGTTTACAGTACCGCCTGCTTCTATTTTACTTTTCTTAAGTGTTTCTGATACCTTTGGGTCAGATAAGGCTTCTATTACGGCAGCAGTTTGTATACCGGTGCGGTTTAGACCAGTATTCCAAACATTATTTGGTGTATTAGGAAGATACAACCCAAATATTGCCCCTAAAATAATCAATAAAACCAAAATAGAACCAGCAATAATTAATATTATCTTTTTATTTTTATAAAAAGGTCTTTTTTTAATAGGTGGTTTAATTGTAATATTATCGCTTGTCTGGCTTGGATTAATTATTCCACCGTAAATAGGTTTGTTAATAAACTGTTGTGTGTTTACACTTTGGTTATGATTTGCTGTATAAATATTTGGTTGGAGTTGAGGATCTCTGGCTATATCAGTATTTACGGTTTGTGGATCCGAACTATACAAACCATTGTTTGCCATTGTGGGTGCTGTTTGAACCTGCTGAGGCATAATTTGTGTGTTATTAGATAATAAATCTTTGTTTACAATTGCCGTAGCAGCTTGAGTATATTCCTTATCTATATTTATAGGACTAGCAGTTGATGTACTTTGTATAGGTTGTTTGACTTGTTCATTTGTTTGAATATTTTGTTGATTTAATTGAGAATACGTTGTTTCTGGTTGAGGTTGGGCGTTATTATTTTCTGGTGAGACAATACTAGGCTTAATAACTTGAGCTTGATCTATATGATCAATGTCTAGCTCATACAGAAAATCATCATCTTTTGTTTCTTTATCGTTATTCATTTTATAATTATTTTTATGCTAATAATAACACTATATATTGTAAGCTTATATTAAGCAACAATAAATTATAATGCTTTAAAAAATATTGCCGTATATTGTGTAATATTATTTTGTTGTGTTGGGGAGTGGCTTACGTGTAGGTTTTATATAGCGTTTTTCACTATAAAAGCTTACTGCCAACCTAAAAAGCAAAAATAATGCAATAATAATTGCACCGTCATCTGCTAAACCTATAGGGCCTAAGATAATTTCTGGTATTAAATCTAATGGCAATATAATCCAAAAGATTAATAATGGCGTTAAGGCTAAAAATATTCTTGATATTAAACTACGGTTTGGATCTTCTATGTATCTAAGGCAAGCTCTTATAAAGCCAACCCGAGTAGTTTTTTGATATGTATCTATCATAAGATAATTATACCTCAACAAATACAATCATAAAAATAGATAATATAAAACAAATTATATGCTACTATTTTGATTCTTTTTTGGTGCTTGCTGGACGAGGTTGTCTATCAACCTTAGTAAAACTACCGCCCGCTTTACTAATTGCCTTTTCTGCAGATGCAGAAGCGTTTTGTAAAATAACTTCTACAGGTTTGGTAATATCACCGTTAACTATAACTTTTACGTTAACATATGGGCTAGAAACTAACCCAGCCTCAAAAACAGTTTTATTAGTAACTTTTTTACCTAGTTTTTCTAATTGGCCAGTATAAACAGATTCTGTTTTAGGGGCGTGGCTAGTAAAACCACGTAATTTGGGCAAGCGAATCATAAGTGGTGTTTGGCCACCTTCAAACCCTGGGCGTCTTTTACCGCCAGTTCTTGCATTTTGGCCCTTTGTGCCTCGGCCTGCTGTTTTACCTTGGCCCGCCGAAATACCACGGCCAACTCTTTTTTTTGATTGCTTTTTTGTAACTTGTAGTTGATGATAGTGCATTATATTTACCTACTTACTTTCTTTGCTAACTTTTTTATTGTTAGCCTTTTCTGGCTGTACTACCCATTCACTACTTGGTTTTAAAGATTTAAGAGCTTCTATAGTTGCATAAGCTGCATTAATCTTATT
>CAYRFD010000018.1:10881-16797 GCA_964423475.1 uncultured Candidatus Saccharibacteria bacterium | reverse complement strand
CAACACAAACTACAAAAAACCGACGAGCTAATAACCGTAATCCTCCCCACCATAAATAACAACAAATAAAATCCTAAAAACTAAAGGTTTGGCCTTTAACAGATAGAATAAATGCAAAATAATACATATTAAAGCTTAAATAATTATTAAATTTTGTGTTGTTCTAAAAACTCTTCATAGTTGGGGTGAGGCGAATCGTACGTTGCTCCAATAACCAGCCTACCTAAACTAAGGCCATTATTTTCGTAAAGACCAAGTATGCGTGCTGAGCGTTCTGCTTTATCCGTAACTCTTTTAATGCCATTAGGCCTTTCTATATTTTTACTAAATTTAGCTAATGATAAATGTGTATTGCTAGCCATTACATTTGGGTAGCCCAATTCTGTTAATGCCTTGCCTAATAGTCTTAAATATCTTTTAGTTTTTGGGTCTAAATCAACCTTTACGCTTAAATTATGTGCTTTACGATGTTTATTAAAACCTTGTATTGTTACATTTTTGGGAGCACCTGAAGCTAAATGCTCTAGAGCTCTTGGGTATTTAGCGAACATAATATCTAGTATTTCGCCTAAACCAGGCGTAAATTCATCTTTTGTGCTTGGATGGTTATGGATTACGTGCTTTCTTACAATTGTTACTGCAAATGGGCCAATAGTGTCATCGTCATTTAGGCATTCAACAGTACCATTATTAATCATAGTTTCTACTAGTGATGATAATTTTATAGTTGTATTTGGTAGAGTAGGAATATATATTCCAAATGAATCAGCTATTTCCATATTTTTGAACTTAAAACAGTAAACTCCTATAGATAATAATTAAAAACTATTTATATATAAAAGTCAAGTCAATGAAACTAAATGTATGACATTTAGCAGAAATCAAAATTACAAAACTTTGGTCAATATTGGGGATGTAATAGTTAACTTTACGGGTAAAGACCCGACTAGATTGTGATTTTAGATTGTTTGGTATTGTTATATTAGGGCTACTAATAATACAATAGAACTTAAGCAATGCAAAAAAATTTAAAAGATATAAACACAGTTTCCTACAATTATGAGGCTTTACATAAAAAGGCAGGGTTAGCGCAAATTTGGACTATTTTTAAGAATGATTTATTAAGTAATACATTAAGTTTATTGTTAGCCTTTATAATATTTGGGCTTTTTATATTTTTTGTACTTGGTATTGTATTTGATAGTATTTTTGGTGCAGATTTAGCGATGTCATCTGTTTTATTTTATGTATTATTTATAGCCGTATTTCTTGTTTTTGCATTTTTTTATTCTTATTCTTTTATTCATAAACTTGTATCTAAATTCAAAATGAGCCAGTTTGCAAAAGCAAATAATATTGGTTTTGTGTCTACCCAAGATTTATCGGCTTACAGCGGGCTAATATTTAATGAGGGTCGTAATAAAATTATTAACTATGCATATTTATTTAATGATAAGTACAATTCTGAGATTGGTAGTTATTCATATACTTCTGGTTACGGTAAAAATAGTAGAACATTTACCTATAGTTATATAGTTTTTGATTTGCCCAGAAACGTACCACATATGCTTTTAGATTCTAAGGCCAACAATATTATGGGTTTATTATCTAACCTGCCTGTAGGTTTTGCTAGCAACCAGAAAATATCATTAGAGGGTAATTTTAATGATTATTTTACTCTATATGCTCCAAGAGATTACGAAAAAGATGCTTTATACATATTTACACCAGATGTTATGCAGGCTGTTATACAAAATGCTAAATTGTACGATATTGAAATAATTTCTAATAAACTATATGTATACAGCCAATCTAAGTTTAATTTAGAAGATAATGATGAAATAGAACGGTTATTAAAAATAATTAATATACTTGCTCGTCAGTTTTATGATCAGACAAATTATTATGCAGATGAATCTATTGGTAATAGGGCCGCAAATATTGTTAATACTAAAGGTAGGCGGTTAAAAAGATATATATAACTAACAATTTAGTTATTGAAGCCTTTTATATTTTTATATATATTTAATTTATTTTTAGTAATTAATTATGTGATTTAGTTATATAATATATTAGCTATAAATATGATTGATCCAGATTTACATACACTCGTGAAATTACATGCACATGATGTTGCTGAAGCTTTGAATGCTGAAAGAAACCTGCAGCTAGGCTATGACCAGACTAGGGGAAACCTATGCCATTTGTTGACGTATTATGTATTTGAAAGACTAAAAACAGAAGGATTAGTTGCGCGGCGAGAGCTACATATGGATACTAACAGAGTCTGGCATTTTTTGATTGCCCATTCAGATGCTAATGCTACACCTACAGAAAGCGATATAATTAGCGATCTTAACCCTTGGCAGGGGCATTATTCTGGTACGGGTATATTGCACGGTAGCCGTAGTTACGTTATTGATACCTTAAGAACAAGAGGCTTGCCAGAAAGCCATATAGCATTACGCAGCATCGGCACAATAATAGATGCTCATAATAATAGGCGTAACCCTTTTTCTAATATATATTGATTTATTATTTAGAAATATTTAATTAAGTTAAAATAAAAATTAATAACCAAACGTTAATAAAAGAATAAACACTAAGTTTATATTTAAAAAAGTTAATTCAATATTTTACATATCTTTTAAATATTGGTATGTACGATATTTTGCTAGGCTAACACGATTAAAAATTAAATTTTATTATATACATTTACAATTTTATAATAGTTTGGTTTGAATTCCTTTTCTCATCGCTTTGTCTAAGTAGTCTTTTGACATTGAATAATTATTTGCGTAACAATGTGGGCATTTACTGCTTACTCCATTTAATTCTACATGATCTATTTCGGTAAATAATAATAATTCTGTGTTGCTATTACTAATTTCATAATTTAGCGCACAACTATTACACGTTGCCAGTAAAATATCATTATTGTGGCGTATGTCTATATCGATAGGAGTTTTCTTGATACCTTCAACAGCTATAGCAAAATCTGCCCCAGTTTTTATAAATGATGACAATAATTCACTAAAGTATTTTACAACTGCTTCTTGTTCTGGGGTTAGATCAGCGCTACTACCATTAGCGGTTTCTAGTTCTGGTATTTGATCTAAACTATTTGTATTATTGGTTGGATTATTATAACTGTATATTTCATCTACTAACGGGTAGGGTTCTACCATTTCTATGATAGGTATGCCTCTGTCTGAAAGATATCTTATAAATCTAAGTGGATTATTTTTAGTAAAACTAAATTCAGTTTGTTTGCAATGTGGGCAAGTAGTATATAAATGGTTTAAATATTTTTTTGATTCTATAACATAATCAACAGCATGGCTATTGCTAGAATCTAAGAAAAAATAATCATCACAGCTACTACACATTTTAATTAACGGTGCTAGTTCGTCCCCACCGTTTTGTTCTGGGCTTTTCATTAATGTATATAATACACTAAATAGTAATAAATTGCAAGTATATTAAGATGTAAATCAAATCCATATTATATATAAGTAATTGATATTACAAAAATATATTATTAATTTTAATAAGATAATTATAGTGTATTGATATGTTTTTGTGTTTTGTTTACAATCATTGGTATGGATAAGAGCAAAAAATATTTAATAGTGGGAACAATTTTATTGGTGATTATTATTGTTTTTGCTGTATTGTTTAGCAGGGTGAATAAAAGTGATGCGCCTATAGAGGAATTACCCGCCGGCCCAATAAGTGAGTGCCAACAAGTTTCGGGCTCTTATGTTGGTTTGAGTGAGCAAGATGCTATAAACAAGGCTAAACAAGATGGGCTTACATACCGAGTTACCGAGCGCGATGGTGAGGGTTTGGCGGCAACAATGGATTATTCTGCAAACAGAATAAATTTTGCCATTACTAACGGCAAGGTTAAGTCTGCTAATTGCGGATAAAACTTACATCTTTATAATTATTAAGCTATACATTTATGTTAGAATTGAAGCATGAGTGATCAAGCAACAAGAAACGATAAATCTGACATAGTAACTTCATATGATAGGTTACTTAACACTGTAGATTTATATATTGGGCAAATAGATAAGTATGAAACAGAACTTGCTGCATGAGATGCAAAAATTGATAGGTTAGAACGCTGGATAATAGAAATATCCAAAAAAACCAAATTACCCATGCCTAGTTAAATAATACGCAGAAATATATTTATAACCTAGTATCTTTTGATAAAAACAGACATGTCATCTTGGCTTGCTCTTGGGTTATCATTGTTTGGGTCTTTACTAACTAAAGAAGCACCATAAATAAGTGCGCCCGCTAAGTTGTGTGGATTCATTAAATTTCCTTCTGATATTATTTGGGTAATTTGAGATTCTTTAAGATTATCATGTACCCCATCACTAGTTATTACTATTAAATCACCCGGTAAAACGATTAGTTCTGTTACGGTTGGTTCTACGGGTGTCTTTTTATTCCCAATGCAGTTTCTTACCCAATTTCTTGTCATAAATAATTCAAACATTTTTGTAGCTTTAATTCTTTCTATGGTGCTACCTTGGCTTTGGCTATTTATGTAATTTTTTAGCTCTGTTCCAGAATTTGCTTCTGCTAAGAGCAACTGTTCTTCTAATAATTCTTTTGCACTAAGTGTAGCAAAAGAACCATCTAATTGCTCTTGTTCAAAACGTTGGTTTGATTCTTCTATGGGAAAAGTTAAAGTTCCCCCACGGGCTTGGTCTAAAGTTAAATGTCTTAGCTGCCCGTTTCTAAATAAATAAGCCCTACTATCACCAGCATTAACTATGTATATTTTCTGATGCCTGTTTGGGTCTTGTTCTAAAGATTCTTCTACTAATATTGTTACCGTTGTTTCTCTAGCAGATTTATATTTTGTAACTATATGCCTTGATATTTTTTTAACAATATTTTGCAAATACTCACAAGATATTGGAGTACCTTGGACCCTTGCATTAGTAATTAATAGGTGAATAAGTTCTGCAGCTAATTGGGCTGGTTCTGGAGTGCTGGAGTCTTCATTTTTAAGTGAGCCAACGCTATCAAAAACACCAAACAAGCCAATATTTGGATAATTAATGACATAATCACCATTTGCATGTCCTGACTCTTGCTGGGGTATAGACATGGCGGCTGTTGTTTGTAGCCGTTTTAGGCTTTCTAAAATATTCCTTAATAAACTTTCTCGAAATATGTGATCGGTAGTATACGTGTTAGGGGTTTCCATCTGCTCTAAATAATTATATAATATAAATATATATTATGCAAATACGCACCTTGTTATAGGTTATTAACAATTATTTTGATAATTTATTTATATATATTTGTTCTTAGATAATTTTGCTAAAATTATTAATGTTTCAATTATGTATAATATATACATGAAAGCAATTTGGAACAGCCAAGTTATAGCAGAGGCAGATAAGTCCGATTTAATTAGCATAGAAGGCAATTGGTACTTTCCACCCAATGCAATAGATAAAAAGTATTTTAAAGATAGTAATACAACTACAACTTGCTTTTGGAAAGGCCAAGCAAGTTATTACGATATTGTGGTAGATGACCAAACCAATAGTGATGCTGCTTGGTACTACGCTAAACCAAAAGAAGGATCTGTACAAAAGGTTAAAAAAGACTTTACAAACTACGTAGCTTTTTGGCGTGGCGTGGTTGTAAAAGACTAAATGCTAACATTAAAAAATATTTATAAAAAGCTATTTTTAGACAAGAATGGTCGTTTTGTTGTTGCTCAGTTTCCTAATGTGCCAATTATAATATGGCTGACTACGGTTATACTAAATAGATTTATACAAGCACAACCCGCAAATACAGTTTTATCTATAATTGGCACAGCTGCTTTAACTGTTTGGGCATTGCTAGAAATTTACAGCGGCGTAAACTTATTTA
>CAYRFD010000018.1:0-10781 GCA_964423475.1 uncultured Candidatus Saccharibacteria bacterium | reverse complement strand
TTATTTATAAACTTGTTTTATAAACCGTTTTAAAATGTTTAAGTAAAAAAATTTATCAAGCCAATTTAATAAGACTTAAGATAAATCTAAGTCTTATTTAGCTGGCGGAGTTACGGGGATGAATATTTTGAGTTATACTTTAACTATGAAAATAATCTACTTTGCCACATCAAATCCTGAAAAAATCCTGATTGCGCAAACAGTATGCAGTGAGTTGGGCGTTACTATTAAGCCTGTTTTGTTAGACATTGATGAGATCCAAGGGGAAGACTCTGAAGCAATTGTTCGAGATAAAGCAATGCGCGCCTATGAGCAACTAGGTATGCCTGTAGTTGTTAGTGATGATACATGGGGTATAAGAGCACTTAAGGGTTTTCCGGGTGCTTATATGAAATCTATAAACTATTGGTTTAAACCCAGAGATTTTTTGAGATTAATGAATGGCGTTAAGGATAGACACATTACACTTCACCAATACCTTGCATACACAGATGGCAACGTAACAGAGATTTTTAAAAATGATATTCAGGGTAAGATAATTGATGAAGTTAGAGGTAATAATGAGAAATCACCAAACATGACCGTTACAGTATTAGATTCTGATAATGGCAAAACAATAGCTGAGGTATTTGAACAAGGCACCGATGCAGTTGTAGCTCGCTATAAAAATCGGCCGGATGCTTGGCATGGATTTATAGATTGGTATAAGAAAAACCAGTAGTGTGAATGCATACTGAATAACTGTTAAATTTTATAATCGTGGCTGGGGATGATTTTATGCCAAGACTTCAAATAACACGTCAGGGATTCGACCTAACCTTGGCAGGCCCGAAACTTCTGCCTTGCAAACAAGTTTGCAAGTGAAGATTTTCTTGAGAAATGCCACTGGCATTTCTCACCCCGAATTTTTTTGGGTGTTAGTACCCCAAATTCACAAACAGGGTTGCTACAACATCATAAATATGTCATAACAACCCTGGCTGGGGATGAGGGATTCGAACCCCCGAATGCATGGACCAGAACCATGTGCCTTACCACTTGGCCAATCCCCAATAACTGTGCTTTATTATACCCTAAGCGGGGTTCAAATTGTTAATATAAAAGGGATTCGACTCACCTGCGGCGAGCCCGTCGCAACTTCTTTGCAAAACCAGTTTGCAAGAGTTGGCTCCCTTGCGAATTGCCACCGGCAATTTTCACCCAATGCAGTTATAATTATATGGTTAATTGGGTTATGTATCAAATTAATAATATAATACTTTACAATTGTACGTTTTATATGTACAATTAAAATGTAATATAATTAAACAAAGGTAAATTATGAGTGCTAAAACAGTAACAGTTTCTGAACTACGGGGCAATTTAGCTGATTCTTTAGAAGCAGTTAAAGGAGAAGAAATACTAATTGTTACGCGTAGAGGCAAAAATGAACGTGCAATTATTGATATTGATATGCTAGAAGATCTATTGGCGGTGACTAACTCTAAATATCTTAAAACAATTAAAGAAGCAAGAAGTAGCAAAGAATATTTTAGCCATGAAGAGGTATTTGGAGATATTTAATGCCAAAATATAAGCTTTTGTATAAAAAGCCTGCGGTAAAATCTATTCAAAAATTAGCACCTCAAATTAAAAAACGCTTAAAACTAAAATTAGAGTTTTTTATAGAGCAAGATGATCCTTTAGCTTTTGCTAAAACGCTAACAAAGCCCGCAGATGCTCAGTATAGGTTTAGAATAGGTAATTACAGAGTTTTATTTGATGTAGAGGGCAATAATATTGTTATATTATTGGTTCAACACCGTAAAGACATCTACAAAAGATAAAAGATTTATTAGTGTATATTGATGTTTTTTAGATAATTAAACAAAAATTGCCAAGCTGGCACAAAGTTTGTAGCAAGATTTGGATCTTTAGAAGATTTTACTTGGCACCAGCCTTGGCCCTCGTATATTTTAAGATTATTTAGTTGTTCATCTGTTATTTGTAGTAAGTAAAAGTATTGTTCTTCTGTTTTTCTGGTAAGATCTCTAATTGCTTTAGTTTTATGAATAAGTTTAAGCTGATTGATAGAGATATTTAAATTTGTTTCTTCTTGCACGAGCTCACGCCAAGCAGCCTGTTTTGGCTCTTCGTTTTGTTCTACTGTACCGCCAAATGGGGCGACCTTGCCGGGGTTATCTATATTGGGGATATTATCGCGCTGTTGGCCAATAATTTTACCGCTATTTGTAATAATAAATATGCCTGCAAAGCGATGAATAGAAGAATTTACCATCTTTTATATTACCGTAATTATTAACCCTAAAGCTAGCATGCTGTCAAAACAAAATAAAAAGGCGCCTTGTAGTTGAATGGATTCTCCGTAACCACGCAGGCGTAAGTTGGTATTTTTTTTGCCACGAATTTCTAATATTAGGCCAATAGTAACGTAAATAAGATCTAGCAGTATGTTTGCCGCAATTATTTTTATTTGCAAAGATTGCAAGCTATCGTTTGTGTTAAAGTTTGCAGTATTTATGCCAACTATAATACTTGCAACTATGGCAATTATTAAGTTTATGATGTTCCATAAACCGTTCATTTGCCAAAAGTAATATTTTAAAGAAGCTTTTTGGCTTTTATTTTTACGCCATAAATATATATTGGTTATAGACCAAAAACTTAAAACACCCATTCCGCCAAATAATACTGCGCTAAACATATATTAATAGTAACGGTTTGGCTAGTATTTGTACAAAGATTATGCTATAATAAAATTATTGATGCGTCAAACAATGGCCGCTGATACCATTACTAACAAAGCGAGCCATTTTTATTTGGCGAAAGTAAGTAGGAAAATAATGCATACAGCAGATAAAATTAGGAATATTGCCGTTATTGCCCATGTTGATCATGGCAAAACTACCATAGTAGATGGATTTTTAAAGCAATCTCATACTTTTAGAGATAATCAGGTAGAAATGAACCAAACACTATTAATGGATAGTGGCGACCAAGAAAAAGAACGGGGTATTACCATAACAGCTAAAATTACTGCTGTACATTGGCAAGATTATCGTATAAACATAATTGACACACCCGGGCATGCAGATTTTAGTGGCGAAGTAGAACGTACTTTAAACATGGCCGATGGTTGTTTATTGATTGTTGATGCTCAAGAAGGCCCAATGCCACAAACTAAGTTTGTACTTAGCAAAGCTTTGCAAATGGGTTTAAAGCCGTTGGTTGTTATTAATAAAATTGATAAATCTGGTAGCCGGATTGGTGCCGTAAAAGACGAGCTAGATGACTTATTTTTAGAGTTGGCGGTTACAGAAGATCAATTACATTACCCAATATATTATGCTATTGGGCGAGAGGGCAAAGCCTGGGATGAATTACCAGCAGATCAATCAAAACCCGCCGATTTGTCTGTTATCTTTGATGCGATTATTGCTGATGTGCCACCCCCAAGTGTAGAGCCAGATAAGCCTTTTCAGCTACTAGTAACAGCGCTTGCGTGGGATAACTTTCAGGGTAAATATGCTATTGGCCGAGTAAGTAGGGGCAAAGCTACACCGGCAATGCAAGTAGTTTTGTGTAAAAAAGACGGCACTCAGGTTAAGGCAAAAATAGATAAAATTTACGAAAGCCAAGGCCTAGTAAGAACAGAAATAGCAGAAGCAGTGGCCGGTGATATTGTTAGTGTTACTGGTGTTGCAGAGGCTCAGATTGGCGAAACTATTGCAGATAGCGTAGAGCCAGAGGCCTTACCAGTTATTGCCGTAGAACCACCAACCTTACAGATTTATTTAGGCCCAAATACTAGCCCAATGAAAGGCCTAGAGGGCGATTTTACAACTACTCGCCAAATTGGTGATAGGCTTAAAAAAGAACTAGAAATTAATATTGGATTGCGTGTAGAGCAACAAGGCCTTGGTTACCAAGTATCTGGTAGAGGAGAGCTACATTTAAGCGTATTAATAGAGGCCATGCGCCGAGAGGGCTATGAATTTGAAGTTGGCCGCCCAAAAGTAGTTACAATAACAGAAGACGGTGTAGAAAAAGAGCCAATAGAGCACGTAACTATAGAGGTGCCAGCCGAGCACGTTGGGGCTGTTCAGATGGAGCTTGGATCACGCCGAGCAGAGCTACGGGGCCAACACATTACTAGTAGTGGTGCTACAAGGTTAGAATATTCTATGCCAACCAGAGCCATGCTAGGAATGAGAAATGTTTTGTTAACATCAACCAAGGGTACGGTTATTATAAATAGTTTAAGTGCTGGTTATGAACCCTTGGGTTCGCCACTAAAACAATTAAGAAACGGCGTTTTAATTGCTTGGGAGCAAGGCGTTTCTACCCCATATTCTTTGCAAAATGCGCAAGATAGAGGTACATGCTTTGTAGGCCCTGGTGTAAAAGTATACCCAGGCCAGATAATTGGTCTTAATAATAGGGGCGATGATTTAGAAATTAACGTAGTTAAAGAAAAGCACTTAACTAATATGCGTAGTAGTTCTTCTGATGGCGTAGTGCAGCTTACTCCGCCAACAATTTTTAGTTTAGAACAGTGTTTAGATTTTATAGAAGCCGATGAACTATTAGAAGTTACCCCTAAAAATTTACGTTTGCGCAAAAAAGAGCTAAATCATAACCTAAGAAAACGTAATAAGTAATTATTTTTATTTAGTATTATGATAAGCTAGCATTATGACAAATGCGGAGCAGTTTTTAGATCATTATAGTGCTATAGAACGGTACTTAAGAAGAACTTATGGCTCTAAAAATATACACGATACTTTTTTGCAATTAATTACCAAGGCAGAAATACACCATTCGGTTATTGCGTATTATGCCAACGATTTAAGAGAATATGGCGAGTTAAGAAACGCGATTGTCCATAAATACGCGCCTCAAGAAAATAGTATTATTGCCGAACCACATAGTTTTGTAGTAGAACGAATGGCACACATACGTAAAATGATAGAAGATCCATTAAAAATTAAAGATGTAATGGTTAAATCTATTAAAGTAGCCGATATTAATGATTCTATATATGATGTAGCAATTAATATGTACAAAAATATTTATACCCATGTACCAGTTTATGAAGATAAAAATTTTATAGGGGTTTTAAGTGAATCTTCTTTGCTAAGATGGACGGGTTACCAAGCAAAACTTGGCGTTGCCTTAAGTACAACTAACAAAATATCTCAGATGAAAAAGTTTTTAGACGTTGCAGGTAATAAATTTAACGATTTTGAATTTGTGCCAAATAATACGCTAATTTTAGATGTTAGAGATAAGTTTGAAAAAGCTTTATACGAGGGCAGGCGTTTAGGTGTTGTTTTTGCAACTAAAACAGGTAAAAATACCGAATACATAGAGGGCCTGTTAACTGCTTGGGATTTGCCAAAATTAAAATTAAAATAGTATAGCAACCTTCAAACAAAAACTGCATTTTGATACGCGACTTGAAGGCTAATAATAAGTTTTTATTGTTCAACGTATCTACTGATATGTTTCATAATAAAAAACACATTTTTATCTCATCTATTCATCTCCTCAAAAAAGACAGTTTTTGTAGGGGGATTGCTATTTTATAAAAATCTTCTTCACAATTGTACTAATATGCGGGTATACTATAACCATAACTATTAATAAAGATGGGGTGGATAATGGCTTTAGAAAATTCGCAAGCGTTAGATCAGTACTTTAGGGCTGCTAACTATTTAACTGTGGCTCAAATATTTTTAAAAGATAATTTTTTGTTAGAAAGGCCCTTAACCTTTGATGATATAAAACCAAGGTTATTAGGACATTGGGGTTCTGGCCCGGGTGTTAATTTTGCTTATATGCACCTTAGCCAATTATCTAAAAAAACTAATCAGCAAATTATGTTTGTACTTGGCCCAGGGCATGCTTTTCCGTCTTTGCAGGCAAATTTATTTTTAGAAGGTACGTTAGAACAGTTTTATCCACAAGCGCAGCGAAACCTAGATGGTATAGCCCATATTTGCCAAAATTTTAGTTGGCCCTATGGGTTTCCTAGCCATAGTAACCCCGGTACTCCTGGGGTAATTTTAGAAGGTGGAGAGCTTGGCTATTCGCTTTCTACATCTTACGGGGCAGCTTTAGACAACCCAGATTTAATGGTAGCAACGCTAGTTGGTGATGGCGAGGCAGAAACGGGCCCAACCGCAGCAGCTTGGCATATTAATAAATTGGTAGACCCAAAGCAAAATGGTAACGTTTTGCCAATTGTACATTTAAATGGTTATAAAATATCTGGCCCAACCATATATGGCCGAATGAGTGATAATGAGCTTTTATCTTTATTTAGAGGTTATGGCTACCAACCACGTATAGTTAGCGGCGATAATTTAAATGAACAAATGCAAGATGCGCTAGAATGGGCCTATCATACTATTCAAGATATAAAACATAATCATCATGTTGTATCACCGCGAATGCCAATGCTTATTATGCGTACCCTAAAAGGCTGGACAGGCGTAAAAGAACTTAATGGCAACAAAATAGAAGGTAACGCCTTATCTCATCAGGTTGTGTTAATGGAGGCCAAAACAGATCAAAGCCAGCTTAGGGCCCTAGAAGAATGGTTAAAGTCTTATAAATTTAACGAACTGTTTAATAAAGAATCTGGTTTTGGATCTTTTGTAGAAGAAATATTCCCAGCTCCAGAACTTAGAATGGGCGTAAATAAGCATGCCCACGGTGGTGAAAGCGTATATAAGCCATTAGTTTTACCAGAAATAGAAAGGTATGCAGAAGATGCTTCTAAGCCCGGAATAATTGGCTCTAGTAGCATGCGTAGGATGGGTTTGTATTTGAGTGAGGTATTTAAGCTTAACAAAGAATCAAAAAACTTTAGAATGATGAGCCCAGATGAAACATACTCTAATAAAGTAGATGATATTTTTGCTGCTACAAAACGCGCTTGGGTTTGGCCAATTATGAGCTGGGACAAAGATTTAGCACATGATGGCCGAGTAATGGAAATGCTAAGTGAGCATAGCTTGCAAGGAATTGCCCAAGGTTATGTGTTAACAGGGCGCCATTCTGTGTTTGTTTCTTATGAGGCGTTTATTCAGGTTGTTGCAAGTATGATGGATCAGTATGCCAAATTTGTTAGACATGCCCGCGAGATTGAATGGCGTGGAGACTTTCCGTCTTTTAATTACATCTTAACATCGTCTGGTTGGCGCCAAGACCATAACGGCTTTTCGCATCAAAACCCTGGCTTTATAAATGATGTTTTACGCCGCCACGGCGATTACGTAACGGTATATTTTCCGCCAGATGGTAATGCTGCATTAGCCGTGCTAGAGCGCAGTTTGGCATCTAAAAAAGAGATTAATGTTATATGTGCTGCAAAAACCGTAGAACCACGCTGGATGACACCAGATTATGCTCGCCAAGGCGTAGAACAAGGGGCAATGGTTTGGGATTTTGCTAGCGATGAAGATCCGCAAGTTGTGTTTAGTGCTGCTGGCGAATACATGGTAAAAGAAGCACTTGCTGCAATTAGCATTATTAAACAAGATAAGCCAGATATTAGATTGCGTTTTGTAAATATTATGGCTTTAACAGCTGGTGGAATAGGCACGGCGCATAATAAAATTTCTGTTGAGCGTTTTGAAGAGCTATATACGGTAGATAAACCGGTAATATTTAATTATCATGGCTACCCAGAAACCCTTAAAGCAATTGTTTTTGATTATTTAGACGGCAGTGATTCTAAAAGAGTAGAAGTTCATGGTTATGTAGAAAACGGTTCTACTACTACGCCATTTGACATGCATGTTCGTAACCAAACAAGCCGTTATGATTTAGTAATTTCTGCTTATCAGCAACTGGCTAGAACGGGCCAAATGAGCTGGGAAGAAGCCAATTCTTTGATAGATGTAATGCAACAAAAAATTGCTCAAAATACCGAATATATTAAACACAACGGTTTGGACTTAGAGGAAATTGACGCATGGCAGTGGACCCGTACATCTTAATTGCCAACCCTGGTAGCGCAAGTAGAAAATATGCATTGTACAAAAAAGGTAATGAGGTTGCTCATATTCATGTAGAGTTTGTAGATAGTAAATTAGTAGCACATATTGCCGTTGGCAATAAAAAACACGATACCTCACTTAATGCAACCCTGTTAGATAAAGTTTTTCCTGAAATTATTACCCATATTGGTTCTATAACAAATAATGAGCCTATTGCGGCAATTGGCTTAAGAATAGTTGCGCCTAGTGGGTATTTTATGAGAAATATGGTTTTAAATGATGAGGCTATATTAAAATTAGAGCAATTACATTTGCTGTCGCCACTTCATATATCGGCTACATTGCAAGAATTAAAGCAATTGCAGCATTATGCAAATAATATTCCAATTATTGGTGTTTCTGATTCTGCTTTTCATATTACTAAACCAGACTATGTTTGGAACTATGGTATAAATTTAGATACGGCCGATAGGTATGATATTAAACGATTTGGATACCATGGGTTGTCTTTGCAATCTGCGGTTACTCAACTAAAAAAATATAAAAGTGGCGTGCCAGAACGTTTAGTTATTTGCCATTTAGGCAGTGGTAGTAGTGTATCGGCTTTATTAAATGGTAAAAGCGTAGATACTACAATGGGTTATTCACCATTAGAAGGCTTAATTATGGCTACCCGTAGCGGTTCTATAGATTTTGGTGCCGGCTTGGCGCTTGCATCTGTTACTAATAGAACTCCTGAGGATATTTTAGAAGAGCTTAATAAGCAAAGTGGTTTACTTGGTATTAGTGGTTACAGCTCTGATATTAGAGCTTTGGTAGAGGCAGAAATAGCGGGTCATCATAGGGCTAGCTTGGCTCTTAGTATGTATGTATATACAGTTAGGCAGGCTATAGCTAAAATGGCTGCTAGCTTAGAAGGGGTAGATGCCCTAGTATTTACGGGCACAGTAGGTCAAAGATCTGTTATTATAAGGCAAAGAATAATGAATGGTTTGCAATTTTTGGGCTTAGCAATCAACCAAAATCAGAATAACAAAGTAACAAACCCTTATGTTATTTCTAGCTTGCACCCAAGAACACGTAATAAACCTGTTTTGGTAGTGCCAGCTCAAGAAGAATCGGCAATGGCAGAAGCTACAAAAAAAGTTTTACAAACTTTATAATACGCCGGCGTCTTTCATATTTTGTAATCCGCCCAAATCTGTTACATTAGTAAAACCATTGGCGTTTAGTATTGTTACAGCTTCTTTAGACCTATTACCGCTACGGCAATAAACATATATTGTGGCATCTTTAGGGATATTTGGCATTGTGCCAACTTTTAGCTTTTCTACATCAAAGTTTTGAGCATTAGTTGCATGGCCAGTGGCATATTCTTCTACAGACCTAACATCTAGTAAATAGGCTTGTTGTTGGCCGGCAGCATCTGAGGCTTGTTTAGCTAAAGGAATTTCTGATGAAGTTTCATTAGTATTACACTGTTCGGCCGAGCATGTGTTAGAAGAATTATTTGGGATAATGAGCCAAGCACCTAAACCAAATAACGCAACAATAGCTACTACACTTATAATTATCTTTTTAGTTGTCATGTGCTTATGATAGCAAACTTAATTGTAGTTGATGAACATCAAATCCTAGTATGCCTTTTTCTTTACCCTTTTCGTCTGTTATTACGGTAAAGGGAACACCCATTTGGCCACTTTTTTCTACCATTTCTTTGGCAGCCTCTTGGTCTATATCTACACGCTTATCTGTAAATGGAAATTTGTTGTCTTTTAAAAACTCTTTTAATCTTACGCAGTAGGGGCACGATGCTGTGCTGTAAACGGTTATTGTTTTTGCCATATTTAATCCTTTCGTTAATGTAAATAGTTTACAATAGTATTATATATACAATTATGATACAATGCAAGTATTATGCCAATTAGAATGACACAACAAACTAAATTAGTTTTAGCAACAGTACAAAAATTTGGGCATGCTACAAATTCTACAATTTTAATATACGCAGATAAAAAGATGCCAGGGTTATCTGCTACAACAGTGCATAGAATCACAAATAGGCTAATAACTAATGGCTTTTTGTCTAGGGGGCCTTATATTAATAACTCTACTGTTATTGATGCAAATATTAAGCCTCATGACCATTTTGTGTGCTATAAATGCGGTGGAGTAAAAGATATTTATTTACCAGTGAGCATAAGAAAAAGCTTGCAAAAACAAGTACCTGGGTTTGAGGGTAGCACTCAACTAACTATCTCTGGTGACTGTGTAAAATGCCTAAACCATAGCTAAAAATTTTATTGATAAATTATTTATTGTGGTACAATTGTTTGGTAATCATTAACAATTTATGTATATCACGAGCGTGGCGAGAGAACTAGCTTTATGACCCACCGGCAACCACCCCTCAATACTTTTTACTTTAAAGTTATGAGTGGCAGGTGCTCCTTCTAGCCCTTATGGGGAAAGATATTGGATATTTATAAACATCCTTTCTACGCCTGATATACAAAATATGCCAAGAAAGGATTTTTTTATGTCAAAAAAATATAGAGTAAGCGAATCTGTATGCGCAGGCCATCCAGATAAGTTGGCCGATCAGATTAGTGATGCCATTGTAGATGCCGTGTTAGAGCAAGACCCAAAAGGCCGCGTTGCAGCAGAGGCGTTGGTTGCAAAAGATACAATTGTATTAGCGGGTGAGATAACCACAACTGCTAAAATTGATTATGAAGCCGTAGCTAAGGGTGTGATCAAAAAAAATGGTTA
>CAYRFD010000017.1:0-17044 GCA_964423475.1 uncultured Candidatus Saccharibacteria bacterium | reverse complement strand
TGTATAATTAAAGATATGAAAAGAGTATTTATTAATGCCTAATATATTATTAATTACTGGCGCAGTTGGTGTTGGCAAAAGTTCTGTTGCAGATGTGCTATACGATGAAATAAGTAATAATAAAGAAGCTACAATTGCTTTAATTAATTTTGATGAACTAACATACTATAGCCCTAGGCCAAAAGACGATCCGTATGGTACAAAAATGGGCCTAAAAAACTTAGAAAAAATTTGGCAAAACTATAACATAGCCGGAATAAATAATTTAATTATTCCCTACGTTATTGAAAGCCAAGCAGATATAGATGATTTTACTAGCTGCATTGTAAATGCAAATGTATATGTTGTTGTTCTTAGGGCCAACTTTGAGACTTTAAAAAATAGGATAATAAGCCGCCCTCTTAGCTGGGATGTAGATTGGCATATAAAGCGAGCCAAACAACAGATAAAAATATATCAACAAAGCAATATAGGTAATTTATATATAGATACAAACTCAAAATCTTTAAAAGATATAGCGCAAACAATTATGTCTAACTGGCAAGTACTATAATCTATTAGAAATAGTGCAAAATAATAGCAATTAGCTATTGACACAAGCACTTTAGTATTATATGATAAATATCATGAAAAAGCACGTTTCTAAAAAAACGAATGCAGAGAATTTGGTCTCTAAAGGTGTAAATATGCCAAAAATACCATCACGTTATAAAGAATTTATGCTATCAAAAAAGTTCTTAGTTGGAGTTTCTTGTTTATTCTTGATTACACTTGTTGTTATATTATCTTTACCTAAAACGTACGAAAAATCAGAATTTAATTTAGTAAGTTACTCTATACAAAATAAAGATGAAAACAGTATAGAACTTGGCCAAAACAAGACAGCAGAAGAAGGCAAAAATGGTATACAGCGCGTAAAATATAAATACACTCAATCTTTATTAGGCTATATTTTTAGTAGAGAGAAAGCCACCAAAACACTAGTTGAATCTAAGATTGTTTCTGAGCCAACTTCTAAGATAGTGCTTAATGGCACCAAGAAATGGCAATACATGATGTGTACAGATGGTTCGTCTAGATATTATACAGATGAGCAATTTAAAGATCGTAACACGGGATTTACTAATGCTAGCCCAGATTATTGTGCTCAGAATAACCAAGGCGTTAAACTAAGTTTAGCAGACTACCCTAATGGTAACGCTGATCCTATAAAACCCACTTATGTTTCAGATAGTTGTAGTATAGTAGATATACCTTATAGTACTGTGTATAAAAATGTAGATTGGTTATATATAGGCGAAACTCAAGAGGGCAACGGCTATAATGGTTATAAACAAGTTTGCCCTAATAGTACTAGTGACTTAGTATCTAACCCAATAGATAAAGTTGTATACAGGGGTACTAAAGAAAGAACTCAAGTGCCTACATATACAAATGTTGAGGTTCCTACTGGCCCCACTCCAAATGTAGCAGCTAAGCAAAAATGTGATAGCGATTATAGTTATGCAAAAGCAAGGATAGCAATAGCAGGCGCATCAAATTCTAGCGCTACTATTCAGTTACAATCTGCATATAGCCAATGCTTAAGATCTGCCGGATACTAAACTATA
Organism: uncultured Candidatus Saccharibacteria bacterium; assembly: GCA_964423475.1. GTDB lineage: Bacteria > Patescibacteriota > Saccharimonadia > Saccharimonadales > CAIOMD01 > JAUPVN01. Next base: position 15,434 of record CAYRFD010000017.1, on the reverse strand, counting down.
AATTTAGCTTTTAATAATGATAGTAAACCACTATACTTAAAATGTATTAGATTTAAAAAATATGATAAATATATACAGTTCTAAGATAAAATGGCAAAAAGGATATTGGGTAATATCGCAAAGCTTAATATTTTTATGGCTGGGCTTGTTATTAATGACTAATTATAGCTCTTTTGCTGGAGGCTGGTTTTTGCTTTACGCAAGTTACTTTTTATTTTTTGGTTATATTTTTTTAATAATTTTATATCTATTATTGTTACTAATATCTAAGATTTTTAGTAAACTTAATTATAAAATTGTACCAATATCAGAAAAAGCTAAAAAGCTTAATAAATAAATAAAACTATTATAAACATGAAAAGAGTGACCTTTAATGCCTAATATAATTATGATATTATAATTTGTAATGGCACAAAACAAAAAAAATATTTCTAAAAAAAATCTGACTAGCCCTAAAAAGCAAAGATATTTAAGATACACTTTTGGAGCGGCGTTACTTACACCAATTACTATTTTATTTGCATCGTATATTCTAGTTAATATATTGGCCTCTCTTTTTAATGATGAGGGGGTTCCAATTATATTTATTTTAATATTAATTTTTTATGGCGGTTTAAGTATTTTGCTTATGCCGTTTGTTATTTTATGTGGTTTGGTACCAGATAAAAAGATAGCTATTATAAGCTGTATACTATACCCTGCTGGGTCGTATTTAATTGTATTTGTTTTTTGTGCTTTTACTTTATTACCTATGGGTTATGAGTTTGGTTATATTATACAAACCGTATTACTTTTGTTGCTTTTTTTTAGTACTGCATTGATTCCTTTAACACCAGGGTATTTACTAGCAACTGGTAAAAAGATAGTTAGTACTTGGTAGAAATATAAATAACTATTATTAGATACTGATAGTAGATGAATAATATATAATAAGTACGCCAATAAACATAATAAATGAAGCTAGCAGGCGCTGTTTTATGTGCTTTTCGTTAAAAAATATATAGGCGCCAATAATTACTACAAATATACTTAAACGCCTTATAGATAGTACATATATTGCAATACCATTATTAACTGCTAGCCATTCGGTAACTGTGCTAAGCAAGCCTAGCACGCCTAATGTTAATAACGGTAGCCAATTTGATTTAGTAATAGTTAATTTACGTTTAAATATAATTATTGGTAACAAAAAAAGAGTTATTGTTAAACTGGTTGCAAATATAAAAAATATTGCAGAAGAACTTTGCATGCCAATTTTGTAAAAATTAGTTGATATTGCCCAAAGCAAACATACAAGCAGTATTATTTTTTGCCCCTTATTTTTATATATATCTAAAATTGGTTGCATATTTGCTTTGCCTTTAAAATTTAACACATAGGCCCCAAACAATATAAGAGTAACTCCAATTAGCCCAATAGCACTTGGTGATTCTTTAATAATAAATGGAGATGTAAAAATAAGAAAAACCGGGCTTAATGCATATATTGGTGCAACTAATGATATGTTAGTTAGTTTTAAGGCTTTAAATACTAACACGGCTGTTATTGCATTTATAATGCTAACTATAATTAGTGATAACCAAAAGGAACTACCAAGTTTTGGGGTGCCAAAAGACATAACAAAAGGTAGTAAGCATATAGCAATTATTGCAGATGACACAAAAGCTAAAGTATATTCGTTATACGTTTTGGTTAATTTTTTAGAGTATAACTGAGTTATGCCATAAAATAGTGCTGCTAATAAAGAAAGTGTTAACCACATGAATAAACTATATCAAAAAACATATATTTATATTTAGATTTGTTTATATAATTTAATAATAGCTAAAGGCTTTTTTGAATGTCTTTGCCAAGTTCTGCAGAGCAAGATTTTACGCTAATGCGCCCGTTACTAGATTTTTTAATAGCATAAGAGGTTGTGGTTTGGTTACCAGTTACTGGATCGTACGGTATGCTTGCCAAGTATGTAGGAACTAAAAATGAAGCTAGGTTAACACCATTTGGGTTTGTTGATTCGCCAAGTTTTGTGGCGTTAATATTAACGTTTGCAAAACTTGGGCTAAACGATGTTTGGCTATTTTGCAAATCTACCTTGTATTGAAAATACCTATTATTTGCTATGTTTTGTAATGTATATGAACTAGGCGATAAACTTGTATTAGATGATTCTGAATATTCGCTATTATTGCCGTTTGGCCCTATAAAATCTGAACCTGAGCAGTCTGCTAACGCGCAAGATCTAACTTTTATACCAAGTTTTAGGGCTCCGCGTAAATAATGATCTTTAATTTCATTTGGGCTTAAAGATCTATTGTATATTGCGGCTTCATCTATAGATCCGTTAAAGTATCTGTCGTTCCATGATCTTTTACCTATACCAACGTTTTGGGCAGAACTAATAATACTGCCAGTTAAACTACCTGTTCTTTCTAAATTACCGTTAATGTATAGTTTAATTTGGTTACTTGTGTTATCCCATGTGCCAACAACATGATACCAGTTGCCCGCCACTGCTTGTGTAGTTGATTGTATATATGTTCTTTTTACGTTTGTTCTTATTGCTGTTTCAAAGAATGAATTTGTAGATGTATGCTGTATTTGGAAGCCATCGTCTCCGTTTTTATTAATTATATTAGCCCAAGGTTGGCCTGTAGATGGATTTATATTCCACTTAATCCACGCCTCCAAAGTAATGGCGTTTGTTGGGTTTAAAGAACTAGAGTTTGGCACATTAATGGCACTATTAGAGCCGTTAAAGCCTATAGAACTATTAAATTTACCTGGGTTGTTGTATGCAATATTATTGCCTACACCGTTGTTACTAAGCCCAGAGTTGTCTTGTATTGCACCGTTTTGTTCGTTTAGATGCATTAATAAAACGTTTCCTGACATGTTTGCATTGCCTGTCATATAGCCGGTTTCTGTTTGTTGGTTGTCTGGCAATTGTTTACCGTAGGGCGCTGTTGGCGCTAACTGTAAGGTGTCCCAGCGTGTGTTAGTGATACCATCTTTAATACCAGAGGTGTAGCTGCCAGAGCCCGAACTTTTTCCGGCAGAATTTAGATCTATAGCAGAAATAGCATTGTTATATTGTGTATTTAAGTAGCCGCCTGCGTTAAAATCGTTAACCGTAACATCGTTTATATTAACATTTGTTCCAGACGCCCCATCCTCTCCACAAGTGATTTCACAATTTGTGCAATTGCCAATTTGCGACCATTTATTGTCTATGCCGGCAGGTACCATACCGTTGTTATCTAAAGAATATTGGTTAACGGCATCTAAAATAGTTTTAACATCTGTTTCTCTTTGAGAATTACGAGATTCTGCAATGTTTTTAAAAGGTTTAATAGTAACCAAAACTACAGCCGCTAAAATAATTATTATTGCAATTACTAATATTGTTTCTATAAGAGTAAAGCCATTAGATTGATTTTTGTATAATTTTGCTATATTTTTTTGTATTTTATACATAATTATATGTTTATAATATCAAATACAGTCAACTAAACGCAATTTATCATAAAATGTAGAAGTTGTATTTAATATAGCAATAAATATCTAGTGGTGACATTTGTGGTAAAATTTAAGTAATGGTTAGTAAGCAAAATATAGTTATAGAGCTAAAAAAATTAACCAAAACTTATGGTAAAAGTAGAGGGGTAGATTTAATATCTTTAGATGTAAATAAAGGTTCTATTTTTGGATTTTTAGGCCCCAATGGGGCTGGTAAGTCTACTACCATAAATATGTTAGTAGATTTAATTAGGCCAACTAACGGCAGTGCAAAGATATTTGGTTTAGAGGTATCTAAGCATAGCAATGCAATAAAGAAAAATGTTGGTTATTTAGCAGGAGATTTTGCATTAGATGGAGATTTAACTGGTGATCAGGCAATAAAATATTTTGCAAATTTGCGTGGCGTAAGTAACCCTAAATATATTAAAGAGCTTATTAATGTACTTGACGCAAATGTTAGCTCTAAAATTAAAAACTTATCTAGGGGAAACAAGCAAAAAATTGGCCTAATTACTGCTTTAATGCATAAGCCAGATTTGTTAATATTTGATGAGCCAACAACTGGCCTTGACCCACTTATACAAGAACAATTTAATAACATTATTTTAGAACATAAAAAACAAGGCAAAACTGCTTTTATATCGTCTCATATACTTAACGAGGTAGAAGAACTTTGCGATAGTATTGCATTTATAAAAGAAGGCAAAATTATAGCAAAAGGTGTATTGTCTGATATTTTAGCAACTGCCCCACTAGAAATAAGTATTAAGCTAAAAACAACTAAACAATTTAACTTTTTTAAAAATATTAGTGGAATAAACAACTACATACAAAAACTAAATATTATTAGTTTTAACTATAATGGCGATGTTAACCTGCTTTTAAAACAAATTTCTAGCCTTAATGTAGATACAATAGAGATTAAAAAAGCAGATATAGAGCAAATTTTTATGAAATATTATAAGGATTAGTATGTTAAATAATGTATTAGTAAAATCTATTTACGAAAAGCGTTGGGGTACCATGGTATGGTTTTTGGCTGTACTATTTAATACTGTGCTTATTACTGCACTTTTTCCTACTTTTAAAGAAGCATTTGGAAAGTCTTTAAACGATGTGCCAGAATCTATGAAAGCTTTTTTGGGTGATTCTTCTAATTACCAAAATATTGCTGGTTATGTTGATATACAAGTTGTGGCTCAGATGGTGTTTTTAACAATAATTATGTCTGTTATTGTTGGATCTGGTTTTATTGCCGGCGATGAAAATAATAAAACATTGCAATCTTTATTAACCCAGCCGGTTAGTAGAAGCAAGATATATTTACAAAAAATGGGTGCATTAATAGTTATTAATATTATTGTGGTTGCAAGTCTTGCGGTTGGGGTTTACTTTACGGCGCTTATTTTAGGAGAACAGATTAGTATATTAAGGGTTGTTCAGTCTAACATAGAAATTTTAGGTATTACGTTGCTTTTTGGCATTGGAGCATTTAGCTTGGGGGCAATAATTGGTAAAAGAGCGCTAGCCGGAAGTATTGTTGGAGGGCTTGCCTTTTTAACGTATATGATATCTGCGTTAGCTGTTGGTATAGATAAATTACGCCAAATAGACACAATATCTCCTTTTCATTACTTTAATAAACCCAGTGTGTTACAAAATGGCATAGATTACAGTAATTTATTACTTATTATTGTAATAAGTTTGGTAATTGCACTAATAGGACTATTAATTTTTAACAAAAGAGATATTAGCAACTAGATATACTAGGGTTATTCTTTGTGGGCAAAGCTAAAGTTAGATAAAACGGATTTTCGTAAATGCCAAAATGCCAAATAGCCCGGTATAAGCGGTATCCAGTAGCTAATTAGCCTATATAACATTGTTACGCTAACTGCCTCTGATGTGCTTAAGCCGGCTATTGTTAACCCTGCAAAGATGCCAGCTTCTGCAGAGCCTAGTCCACCTGGGGTTGGTACCAAAGATGCCATAATGTTTCCGGCGGTGTAAGTTAGTAATGCTTGAGCCATTGTTAGGTCTACGCTTAATGCTTGGGCGCTTGCATAGATAGCAAAAATGCCCGTTAAAGACCCTAAACCGTTAAGAATTACTGCCATAACTAGATTTTTGGGTTTATCTTTATATGTTTCTATATTTTTTAATAAGCTGGATATAAAGTTTTTAACTTTATATTTAACTTTTGGTATTTGGTATATTATAAATGCAATAACAAGAACGGCCAAAGCAATTAGCACAATTTTATGAATATTAATATTATAATTTTGTGCTCCAGAAACACCAAAAGTAAAACCGCTTGTTATTAAGCCTAAAAATACTAAAATTGTATATGCTACTGCATTGCTAAGCCCATTTGCCGCAATAACTGCACTTGCCTGGGTAACTGTATGATTTTTTTGCGTAAGATAATACATATTTAAGGCTATAGTACCAACACCACTTGGCAAGATTCTGCTTACAAATAGCTCTGCAGTTTCTACTTGTAGGGTTAGTTTAAATGTAAGTTTTTTTATAGCTAATATAATATATTGTAAACTTAGCACTAGTACCCCTAAAAAGAATACAATAATTGCCAAAATTACCCACTTTGGGTTGGCCGATTGCAAAGCTAATATGCTTTCCTTAAGTGCGTCTAGCTGAGGTATAAAGACTTTAAGAGCTAATAAAATAATTAAAACTAAAAATATATAGTTTTTGTATTTTTTAGATAAATTTATAATTTTTTTCATTTATATAAATATAGTATATACGTATATTAACAATTTTGATAAATACTATATAATTTTAAAAATAATTTATTTAGACTAATGTATATTATAGTTCTATAAAATGATAGTATGATTATAGATTTAACAAAATAATTAAGGATGTATATATGGAATCAGGCAGCGCAGAAGAAAGCATAGTTTTGGCTGTATTACTATTTGCTTTATTGATGATAATTTTTACTTTTGTATTTTTTATTTTACCGGCATTTATAAATAATTTTATTTTGTTTAAAAAAGCTGGCAAAAATAAATGGTCTGCTTTGGTTCCTGTTTGGAATACTTATGTATTTGGAGTTATTTCTAGAAAACCAATATGGATAGTTTGGGTATATATTGTATCTAGCTTATTGCCATCTTTAGTTAACCTCGGGCTAATGTTTACCTGGAGAGGCTATAGCATTGTTTATTACTATATGTTTTTACCAATTATTTGGTTAAGTTTTGGCGTATACATTTATTTATTTATAAGTTTTGCCAAACAATATAAAACTAATAATATTAGCGATATTATTTATTGGTTGCTATATTTGTTTTTACCCCTAGTTGCTCTGTTTTGGACAAATAAAATTGAATATATTAATAAAGATGGCTCCAGTGGTAATGCTATAGATAATAACGTTTACGAACAATTCAACTCAAGTAATACTACTGTTAAACCTCGGGTAACTCAAAAGTAATTTCTGATAAATAGATCTTGGCATAAATTTGTTATTATATAAAAGTTTTATTTTATATATACGTGTTTTATAGGATATAATTACTTATTATGAATATAAATAAAAATACAATTGTTTTTAACAAAGCTAAAAATGTATCTATTAGTCAAATTAATGTTGATTTAGCTAGAGCATTTGTAAAGAAAAACTGGCCCATACTAACAAAATCTAATACAAAAGATGTAGGTACATTGGTTGGGCTACCGTACCCATATATTGTTCCCTCTTGTGAGCCTGGTAGCCCCTTTCAGTTTAAAGAACAATACTATTGGGATAGCTATTTTACGGCTATTGGTATGGATAGCAAAGAATACCAAGTTTTAAAAGAAGGTATGTTAGATAATTTAATATATTTAAGAAATAGATTTGGCCTTGTTCCTAATGCTAGCAGAATGTATTTTACAAGTAGATCTCAACCACCTATTTTGTCTACTTATGTAATGTATATATATAATAAATATAATAAGTCTACAGCCTGGCTTAAAAAATATATGTACGAGGTTGAGCAAGAATATAGCAATGTATGGATGCACGATAAACACCCATTGTGGCATTATTATAAGAACGGCTTAAACCGCTATTATGATATAAACGCGTTGCATGACTTAGCCGAGGCAGAGAGTGGTTGGGATATGACCCCAAGGTTTTCTCGTAAATGTATGGATTTTTGGCCTATTGATTTAAATTGTCTTTTGTATAAATACGAAACAGATATTGCACTATCTGCTAAAATTTTAAAGGACAATTCTAAATATAATTTGTGGATAAATAAATCTGAACAAAGAAAAACTAGAATAAATAAATATCTTTGGAGCGAAAGAAAAGGTTTTTATTATGATTATAATTTTTATAAAAATAAATTAGGAACTGTAAATTCTTTGGCTGGGTATTTTGCAATGTGGGCTGGTGTTGCTAGCAAAATCCAAGCCGTTAGAATGGTAAAAAATTTAGATAAATTTGAAAAAACTGGGGGTTTAACTACAACAACTAAATCTATAGTTGATATGTCTATATTTGGATCTGTACCAACGCAGTGGGCATATCCTAATGGCTGGGCTCCGTTACATTATATTGTTATAGAAGGTTTAGAAAAATATGGTTATCACGAAGAAGCTAAACGTATAGCATTAAAATGGATTAAAACTAATACAGATTGGTATATAGAACATAAAGAATTTTTAGAAAAATATAACGTAGTAAAACCAAAAAAGCATCCTTTAGACGGTGTGTACCCTACGCAAACAGGTTTTGGCTGGACTAATGGTGTTTTTGATAAACTTTGTCATACATATATAGATGGCGACAGCTAAGGCCACATTAGCCGCAATATATATCTGTAATTTTTATCTAAAAAACTAAAGTATATATTTTTTGATAACTATATTTATATTACTACTACAGGTGTACCTATATCTAGCCAATTATAAAACCATTCTGCATCAGACTCGCGCATATTTACACAACCATGGCTTGCGTTTTGGTTACCATAGTTTACGTACCACCACGTGCCGTGAATTGCGTGGCCCTCGTTTGTAAAATATGATTGCCATTTTACATTCTTAACTTCCCAACATTCTCCACCACCACAGCCTTTCATGTCGCTGATATCTTTTTTGCGCAAAATACTATATGTGCCATTAGGGGTTTCAAACCCTGGTTTACCGGTAGATACTGTTACTTCTTTTTGCACTTGGCCATTCTGGATAGCTTGAGTTTTGTAAGATTCTTTATTTACAAGTACCATCTTTTCAAAACCATCTAAAGTTTTTTGGTTACGAGCTACTGGTTGAGTTACTAGTTCTACCCTTGCAGGTTGTTTTTGAGCTATACTGCTAACTAAGGTTGCTCTAGAAGAATTTAAAGATTCTGTAGGCACATTAGTGCCATCTGCGCCGTCTTGTGCAATTAAAGAAGAACCGTTAGGAAGGATTACGATAACTCTATCTTGAGTATTGCTATTAAAAGTTTTTATAAATGCATCTATAGTTTCGTTAATTTTATTATTGTCTATACCAGTGGTGATTGTTTTATTTTCTGGGTTGGGAGTAATAACCAGCCAGCTTAGTTTTGCAGCAAAAGGTATATCTTTATAGCCTACTGTAGTGTTGCCAACAGAATAATTTGGTGCAATATAGGTATCTAGTTCTGCTTTGGCTTTTTCTGCCTCGGCAGTGGTAATTGGGGGTTGAGTAACTGATGTTTTTGCAGTAATTAAAATTGAGTTTTCGTTTAGTTTTATATTGCTTGCTTGCTTAGTAAGATCATTTATGTCTATAGCTGCGCCTTGTGCGCTTGGTTTTATAACTAATTGATTGTTTTCTATTATTACTTCTGCATTTTTAGATAATAGTTGAGCACCAACTTTTGAGTTAATATATTCTGCAAGTTTTTGATTGTCTATTTGTACAGATAGTGCTAGATCTATTTTTTGTTTTTTTGTTAAACCCAACTCTGCAAGCAATGGTCTTCTTTGTTTTATGGCATTTTGGATTGTTTGATCTATTTGGTAGTTAATACCTATATCTGTTGGGCTAGCCTCTACTGTTTGGTCGTTAATTTTTAGAGTAATTTTTTGCTGATCTATAGATTTTTGCAGACTTTCTTTAACTTTGCTTGCGCCCAATCCACCTACCCCTATGCCACCAATATATATATCGGAATCAATTAAGCTTGCTTGCTGCCTTTTAGATATGGTGCTGTTTGATTTATAAAACAAAATACCGGTAATGCTTGCAAGTAATAGTAGAGTTATTATTATAGAAAAAAATATAATTTTAGATTTTTTAGATTTTAAATTAAATATCTTTTTTATATGTTTTTGGTTATTAATATTTGGCGTAGTATCAGCGGGTTTTAGGGGCAAGCTGCTATCTAAATGAAAATCGTTATTACTATTAAATTCTTGAGTGCTAGTTTGATCTATATCATTAGTTTCTGAGCCTACTTTTTGTGTAGATTCTTCATCTACTTTAATTATTTGTTGACCTAGTTTACTAATTTGGGCTATATCGTTAATATCTGTAGTGGATTGCTGTATATCGTTATTTGCTTTAATATCGTCTTGGGCATCTTTTACTGGGTTTTGCTCTGGTTCTGCCGTATTATCTGTGTCTTTATTATTATTCATAATATTCCTAATGCTTATATTTAATCATAATTTGAACACTTTAGTAAGAGTGTAGTACCCCTTAACCAGATATAATATTAATATTAGATGTAATAATAATTTTTGAATCTTTAATTTACTGAATTTTTCTATACATTCTGATTGCTAGTGGTGCAAATACTGCAATAATACCTAAAGACCATAATATAGTTGCATAAATATAATGTTGACCATTTGGTACTCCACCAACCGCAAGATAACGCACGGCATTAACTACTTGTGTAACTGGTTGATTTTGGGCAAATCCTTGTAACCAAGATGGCATAGTAGCTACAGGCACAAAAACCGAGCTTGCAAACACTAATGGAAATACCCATAGAAAACCTGCAACTTGTACAGTTTCGCTGTCTTTTAGCCACATGCCAATATTAGCACTTACCCAACTGAACGAATAAGCAAACAATAGCACTAGTAACATTGCTGCAAAAAACTTTGCATAACCTTGCTCAATTCTAAAACCCAATATTATACCGACAATGGTTATTAAGGCTATAACAAAAACATTTCTTGCAGAGTCTGCAAATGTACGACCAGCTAAGACCGCAGAGCGAGTGATCGGTAAGCTTCTTAGCCTATCTATTACTCCCTTATTAAGATCTTCTGCTAAACCTACACCTGTTTGTATAGACCCAAATAAGGCAATTTGAGCCATAATACCGGGTAACAAAAAGAATATATATTTTTCTTCACTTGTACCGGCAACTGCCCCTCCAAATACAAAATTAAATAATAGTAAAAATATTATAGGTTGGGCACTACTAAATATGAGTAATTGAGGCACCCTAAAGTTTCTTTTAACGTTTCTTTTAGCTAAGACATAGGTGTCGCTAATTGCATTAACAGATTTATTAAGCATTATGATTTCTCTCTGCTGTTAAAGACATAAACACGTCATCAAGACTAGGGCGATGTAAGCTTAATTCTTCTGGTTTAATTTTAATATCATGTAGAATTTGAGCAACTAATAATATATCATCACTACCATTTTTTGTTTTAATTTGTAACCTTCTGGTAAGTTCGTCTATAGTAATTGTTTTGTTAAGTTTTTGAGTGAGTGATTTTTGGGCTAATATAAGCTGGTTCTGTTTAACAATAACCTCTATGATGTCGACGCCTAGGCTACTTTTTAATGAACCAGATGTACCCTTGGCGATTACTTTGCCATGGTTAAGTACATACATTTTGTCTGCTAAGGCATCAGCTTCTTCTAGATATTGAGTTGTTAAGAGTATACTTACACCTTTTGTTACTAAATCTTGAATTATACTCCATAGTTGCAATCTAGTACGTGGATCTAAACCTGTTGTTGGCTCATCTAAAAATAATACTTTTGGCGTAGAAACTAAACTAGCACCCAAGTCTAAACGGCGGCGCATACCTCCAGAGTAAGTTTTTGTTTGCCTATCTGCAGCATCCTCTAGGCCAAGTTGCTGTAACAATTCATTGGAACGCTTTTTAATTTCTTTCTTGGGCATGTGATAAAGCCTACCAACCATTTCTAAAGTTTCTCTACCGGTGAGATAATCGTCTACAGCTGCATATTGGCCTGCTAAGCCAATAATGTTTCTTACTTGGTTTGGGTGCCTGTGAACATCTATACCATCTATTAAAACTTTACCTTGCGTTGGCTCTAGCAAGCTAGACATGATTTTTATAAGAGTAGTTTTACCTGATCCATTAGGGCCTAGTAGGCCGGTGACTTTACCGTAGTCTGCTTTAAGAGAAACCCCGTCTAGGGCTTTAGTTGTACCAAAATGCTTTATTACTGATTCAGCATGAATAGAATATTGGTTTGCCATTAGTATTATTGTACATTAATTAATCTATATTAAATATAAATATCATATAATCATATTTCATGAGAAGTTAATATCATTAGTTATTTTGGATAGTCGACATATTTATAGCGATTATGTATACTTGAAAAGTCATTAAAAAAATAACAGGAATAAATATATGAAATTAAAGAATGTTTTATTTGTCTTTACAATATTACTTGCGAATTTGGCAATATTCGTGCCTTTGTCTGGCGTAGATGCACTACAAGGAGAAGGCAACCCAGATAGTTCATCTTTAGAAATGCAGGCAGAACAAAAGCGCGAAGAAGCTAAAAAAAATGCCGAACAAGCTAAAGAAGATGCTCAAAGATTAGCTGAACAAAAAAGAGAAGAAGCTAAACAGCTTGCAGAACAAAAGCGCGAAGAAGCTAAAAAACAGGCAGAATCTGCTTTAGAGCAAAAAAAAGTAGAGTTTAAGGCTAAAACAGTAGAACAAAAGCAAAAAGCCTGTGAATCAGTTTCTGATAGATTAAATAGTAGTTTAGATAATGGTTCTTCAGTTGCAAGTAAGTTAAAATCTGGTTTTGATACTCATTTTACTAATATTGAAAATTTTTACATTAAAATGGGGTTAGTTTCGGTTAATCACGATGCTTTGCTAGAGCAGGCGCAGTTAGCTGGCACCAATGCCCAGGCATCTGTAGATGCTTTAGATTCATTTAAGTTTAAAGTAGACTGTTCTAACGTAGAAACATCAACCTCTAATGTTGCGGCCTTTAAAGAAGCCATGAATAAAGCCAGAACTGATTTGAATTCTTATAGAGTTGCGGTAAAGGCATTTTTAAATGATGTAAAAATAGCTGCAGAGTCTGCAGAGAAAGCTGTACAGCAATAATGAATAACAAAAGAGGCTTTTCGCCAGTTTATATTGTATTAGCAATAGTTGCAGTTGTTTTTATAAGTGGTGTTGGATATGTAGTATATAGTTCTAATAAAGATGTTAAAACAGAAATTAGCACAACTCCAGACGATTCTTCTTTATCTGTTCCACCAATTAATAACTCTAACGATTTAAATACCGTTAACGGCAGTTTAGATGGGGCCGATATAGATGGAAGTTTAAATAGCACTCAAATAGAGAAAGATCTGAATTCAATGTTATAATAATTTATAATTATTATTAAATTAAATATAACTAATTAACAAAAATATACATGCAGCGAACATAATAATAAATGCTAGCCATACAAATAGTGTAACTATAATTTTATTTTTGTATTCTCCCATTATATCTGATCTGCTACCTATTCTTGCAATAAGTAATAACAAGGGTACTGCAGCAATTGCGTTAAAAACGGCCGTAAAAACTAATGCTCTAATTGGGTCTATGCCAATAAAGTTAAAAGACAGCCCTATAACTGTGGCAATTAGTATAACTACGTAAAAGCCAGTTGCCTTTTTGTATTTTCTGTACAAACCTTCGCGCCAGCCAAAAACCTCACTTATTGCATATGCAGAAGAACCAGCTAGCACCGGTACGGCAAGCAGCCCTACCCCAATAATTCCTACAGAAAATAGAACTTTTGCCCAAAAACCTGCGTTATTTGTGCCGGCAAGTAGCGGTTCAAAGGCTTTAGCGGCGTCTGCTGCCGAGTTAATTTCTGTTATTCCGTGTGCATTTAATGCAGAAGCACAAGCCACCACAATAAACCATGCTCCTAATAGTGCTATTGTCATGCCGGCAAAATTATCTAGCTTTATTTTTCTCATAAAATGTTTGGTAATTTTGGGTTGCTTTAAACCATTAATTGCTACCCTTTTATGCAGTATTTCTTCTTCTACTGTTTCTGATGTGTCCCAAAAAAATAAATATGGCGATATAGTTGTGCCCAACATTGCAACAAGCATGTAAAGTTCTGCATTACCAAGATTAAAATTAAAAGTAAAAGTAGCTTTTATAGCCTCTAGCCAATCTACCCCAATTATTATTGCCGTTAGTGGGTAAGCTAGTAAAACTACTGCTAACCATTTTAATATTTTTGCATAAGTACGGTATTTAACAAACAGTTGCAGAGCTATAACAATAACTGTAAAAGCTATTGCTAAAAATGTATAAGAAAATGGAACCAAAAGCTGTGCCGTAGATGCCATAGCGCCTATGTCTGCACCAATATTTATAACATTTGCAACTACTACAAGCCCAACTACTGCGTAGAGTAGTTTAGCGCTGTAATGATCTTTAATTATTGCGGCTAAGCCCTTACCTGTTACAGCACCAATATTTGCGCATGTTTGCTGTACCGCTAAAAGCAGAGGATATTTTATAGGAAAAATCCAAAGTAAGCCAAAACCAAACATTGCTCCTGCCTGAGAATATGTAGCTACTCCAGAAGGGTCATCATCTGCCGCTCCTGTTACTAACCCTGGTCCTAATATGCGAACAGCTCTGTTATATTTTTTATAGTTCAAAAAACTTTTGGCAATAGATAATGCTCTTTTTTCTGATTTGTTTATTTCTTGGGTGATTTTATTAGTAGATTTTTTAGCCATTATTTATAACCAATTTATACTTATTATAGCATAAACGTTATTAATTGTAATTTATACAATAATTACTGTTTAAACTTATAAATCTTGTAGTACTAATTGGTGTGATACCAGATTTGGCCAATTTTGGTGTCTTTAACTTCTATGCCCTGTTCTAATAATTGGTTGCGTAAGTTGTCTGATTCTTGCCAATCATTATTATCACGAGCATTTTTTCTTTTAGCTAAAATTTGTTTTTGATCATTATTGATGTCTTTAGATAGTACTTCTAAACCAAGTGAGCTTTGTATGTGTTCTAAAAACTTTGTAAAATCATTTACTGTTTGTTCTGTTACACCGTGTTCTTCTGCATAATTTAGAGCTTTTTCTACTTCTATTAGTGCTGCTGGGCAATCTAAGTCATTACTAAGAGCATCATTTATTTTTGTAATAGCATTAGTATATTGGTCGCTGTAGTCTAAATTACTTTTGGTAATTTGCCACCTTAGGCATGCAATATTGGCCCAATTAGCTAATCTGTTTTTTGCAGATTGTAAATTATCCCAAGAAAAGTTAGATTCTGTGCGGTAATGGCTCTGTAGTAGTAACATTCTAAAATCGTTTGCGCTATAACCTTTATTATAAATATCGTTTAAGGTATAGCCATTATTTAAACTTTTACTTATTTTTGTGCCATTGCTTAACATATGATTGTTGTGAAGCCAATAGTTTGCAAATGGAGCTTCGTTAGCACATTCGCTTTGGGCAATCTCGTTTGTATGGTGAACGGCTATATGGTCTATTCCACCCGTATGTATATCTATTGTGGGGCCAAGTTTTGCTAATGCCATTGCAGAGCATTCTAAATGCCAGCCGGGGAAACCGACCCCCCAAGGGCTTTGCCACTGCATATCTCGTTTTTCATCTTTTGGGCTAAATTTCC
>CAYRFD010000016.1:15636-18363 GCA_964423475.1 uncultured Candidatus Saccharibacteria bacterium | reverse complement strand
AATTGTATTTTTTCTATAGCAATTGATCCAAACCAATATATTAAGCCAACGCTAACAATTATTCCAATAATAATGTATTTTCTGCTTTTTGGGTTTTGCTTATAATATTGTTTAAATTGCCCTATGTAAGAAAGTTTTGCTTTTTTATTTTTTGGCTTGGTTTTCATATACTTTAATAGTTATAAATAGATTTACAATCTGTGTTACTTGCATAAATATTATTATTATCGTCTACACAAATTTGCAATTGTTGGTTTTTGGGGGGGTGTTTTACTGTCCATAAAAACATTCCAAAAAAAAGGCTGTTCAAAACTAAAGCAATAATTAGCAGCCACTTAATAATTACAAGATGTGTTTGTAGTTTTGCTATCATATAATGCTTAAATTATAACATAAGCGCACATGGCGCGTTGGCTCTTTTTTATTGTGGTATAGAGCCTACATTATATGTTCTAGCTTGTTTTATTATGTGATCTATTGTATCTTGATATGTTTTGTATGCTGGGCTATCTGGGGGCTGATCGCATTCGGAACTGCCGCCAGTTATTGTATAGTAAGCACCATTAATAAATCTTGTAGATTCTGGCATGCTTGTAACGGTGTCTTTTACCCTAAAACGCCTCATGCCAATACCAAGATCTTTACATTGCTCTGATACAGCTATATCGTCTGGTAATACAAACATTATATTGTTTTCGTTGTATACGGTATATGCTACTTTTTTACTTTCTATGCCGTTAAGAATCACGCCCCATTCGCCAATAGTCAAAAAATCTTTAGGTTGGGTATCTGTGTTATTGGCGGGCTGCGTAGATTCTGTTTGAACCGTTTGTTGCCCCGTGTTTTGTTTAATAAAATAGTAAACACCAAGGCCTATTGCCACCAAAGACAAAATTATTATAGATATAACAATTATTTTAAGATTTCTTTGCCTGTTCATAGATTATGCCTTAAGTAATTAGCTTATGTTTATAGTATAACCCACAATAATTAAAAATATTTATTATCATAATTAATATATTAATATCTGTTTATATATTTTGCACCAACTAATTAAAATCAGAATCTTTATTGTCTTTTATGGTTTTTGTAGGGTTTTTACCAAACACACCATCCATAGAACCAATATAATTGCGCCAATCTGGCTCAAGCGGGTTGTAAATCTTTAACCCCACTATGTGTTTAAAATCATCTGTGTTGGCAGTCCATAAAGTTACACTGTTAACCATAGCCGTTGCAGCAATTATTGCATCACCCAATCTAATGTTTTTTGCTTGCCTTAAAGAAATAGCCTTATTTATAACATCGTTATTAATTGTTAGTTCGTAAGATTCATCAAAAATAGTAGATAATAATAATAACTCTTGGGCTGTTATTTTAGAATACCCCAAGGCTTCTATTTTTGTAATTGAGCTATGCGCAATGTCGTGTTTTGCAATTAGCTCGTAAGAAAGGTCACCTTTGGCAAGGTAAATAATTACATTGGTATCTAGCAGTATCATTTTTATGATCTTTCTGGCAAGGGGCGATCTTTTCTAACAGATTGTTGCCATGTGCTTGGGTTAGAAATGCTATCAAAAGCATTAATACATTTAAGCTGCCTAAAAGTTTGCTCTATTGCTTTATGATTTTGCGCTACTACTTTGATGGGTGCGCTAATAAATGTTTTTTGCCCCAGTTTAAGATTATTTTGTTTAATATAGTCAATTGGCACGCGTAGTGCGTACGAATTGCCAGTTTTAATGATTGTTGCATTGTATTTACTCATTATAGTTACAATTGTATATACAAATACTCAAAAAGTCAAGCCATATTAGCTGGTTAGTTTTTTGGGGATTTTAGGGGGGCGGTGGTGCATTAAAAAATCATCTATATATTTGGTGGTTACAATTTTGTTTGTTTGTATAAGGCGCCGTTGCTTAAGTTTTTTGGGCAATAATACTAACCCGGCAAAAAAGCCTTTTATAAATGGCCAAACTCCGCCTCTTACAAATTTTGCTAAAAACATACGCGTGTACCAGTATATTGCTAGTGGTAAATATTTAAAAAACAAAGTTCCAGGCATGTTTTTTATATACAAAAACCAAAAGTTTTTAGCGCTATGGTAGGTAGCAAAGCCACTTATTTTGCTACTTGTGCCGTTTATATGGTGCCTTACAACCGCTTTTGGGGCCAAAGCTACCTTGTAGCCGGCTAATTGGGCCCTAAAGCTTATATCCACGTCCTCGTAGTAGGCAAAAAAGTCTTCGTCAAACAGGCCAATTTTGTTTAGCATCTTAACGTTATATAGGCTAGCACCACCACTGGCTCCAAAAATGTTTGTTAATTTATCGTATTGGCCGGTATCGCGCTCTCCGCGCCCCCTTGGGTGGGGTAACCCAAAAATAGTGTAAAAATCTCCGGTGCTATCTAATATATTATCGTTTACGTGCACAATTTTTGATGTAACTATGCCTAAACTATTGTTAGATTGCATTGTTTTAACAAGTGTTTCTAACCAGTTTGGTTTTGCAATGGCATCGTTATTAAATAATGCAACATAGTTTGCCCCATTTTTTATACTATATTTTATGCCAACATTTACACCGCCATCAAAACCAAGGTTTTTTGGTTGTTTTAGCACAGTAATTTTATTGCCATAAGTAGCCAAAATTGTATCAGATTCATCTGTACTTCCGTTTTCTACTACAATAATGCTACATTTAATAGTTTGAGCAAGCAAAGAAT
>CAYRFD010000016.1:13951-15536 GCA_964423475.1 uncultured Candidatus Saccharibacteria bacterium | reverse complement strand
GTTTACAGCTATAAGCATAACACCTTAAACTATAAATAATCTATCGATTATTGTTAGTTGGGCCCAGTTACAACAAAAAAATCTATTCATGGTAAAATATTAAGTACGCATGAGATTTATTACACAAAAAAACCGTTCAATTTTGCGCGAGATGGTAATTACAGATTTTAAGGTACGCTACCAAGGCTCTTTATTGGGCTATACATGGACGGTACTAAAGCCATTATTGCTTTTTGCAACGCTGTACATAGTTTTTGTAAAGTTCTTGCGTATAGGTGGAGACATACCGCATTTTCCGGTTTATTTGTTGTTTGGTATTGTGCTGTGGGGCTTTTTTGCAGAAACAACCGCAACTGCCATGACATCTGTTGTGGGCCGTGCAGATTTAATTAAAAAAGTTAGCATACCGCGCTATTTGGCGGTGGTTAGCGGCAGTATATCTTCTTTAATTAATTTTAGTATTAATTTAGTTGTAGTGTTTATTTTTGCGCTTATAAGCGGCGTAGAACCAATGTTAAGTTGGCTGCTATTACCAGTGTTTATTTTTGAGCTTTTTGTTTTGTCTACTGCAATAGGGTTCTTTTTAAGCGCGCTTTATGTAAAATATCGCGATGCCAGCTATGTGTGGGAGGTATTATTGCAGGCTGGTTTTTATGCCACGCCAATTTTATACCCCATAACAATGGTGGCAGAAAAATACCAAAAAATAATTATGCTAAACCCAATGGCGCAAATTATACAAGACAGTAGATGGGCCTTTGTTAGCCACCAAACCGTAAGTAGCTGGAAACTTTTTGATATACCAGTATTATTTATACCCGTAACCATTGTTATTGTAGTTACAATACTTTCTGTTTTATATTTTAAATCACAAGCCAAAGACTTTGCAGAGAACATATAATGAGCAAACCCCAAAAAACCGCCAATAACTACGCCTTTATAGATAGCCAAAACTTAAACCTTGGTATTAAATCCCAGGGCTGGGCTTTAGATTATCACAAGTTTAGAGTATATATAAAAAATAAATATAATGTTCAAAAGGCATATTTATTTATAGGTCAGGTAGCAGGTAATGAATCACTATACGATAAACTCCAAGACATGGGGTACCATTTGATATTTAAGCCAACTACAGAATATATTCATAACGGTAAAACTACCGTAAAAGGTAATGTAGATGCCGAGCTAGTATTATACGCGGCAGCAAAAGTAATTAATAAATATGACAAAGCTATTATTGTTAGTGGTGATGGTGATTTTCACTGTCTTGTTGAGTATTTACTAGAAAAAAATAAATTATTGTATATTTTAGCTCCAAATAAAAAGTTTTCTCGTTTATTAAGCCGGTTTGATAAGTATATAAAGCGTATAGATAACGCAAAAAAGTCGTTAGAAAGAAAGCCAATAAAAAAGACCAGGACTAGCGGTCGGTTAAAAACCTTAGGCATCCCTGGTCATGGTGATACAAAAACTATTGTAACAAAAAATAGTAATAATAACAATAGCAAAACTATAAAAAAGACCAGGAGCGACGGTCGGTTAAAAACCTTAGGTCTGCCTGGTCATGGTGATACAATATGATTAT
>CAYRFD010000016.1:4171-13851 GCA_964423475.1 uncultured Candidatus Saccharibacteria bacterium | reverse complement strand
AGCTATAAAAGTGCAGGGAGTAAGCAAAACCTTTAAAGACCAGGCCGGTGCTACAACTATAAAAAATAGCTTTATAGAGCTTGGCCGTAAAATTGCCGGCAAGCCAGAACAGCACAAAAAAAAGGGCTTTACGGCGCTAAAAGACATTAATTTTGAGGTAAAAAAAGGCGAATTTTTTGGTATTGTGGGCCGTAACGGTAGTGGTAAAAGCACATTGTTAAAAATTTTAGCCGGCGTGTATACTTCCACAACTGGTGGGGTGGCTATAAATGGTAGCCTAACTCCTTTTATAGAGCTTGGGGTAGGCTTTAACCCAGAGCTAACCGGTAAAGATAATGTGTACCTAAATAGCGCCTTACTTGGCTTTAGCAGAAAGCAAACAGATGCCATGTACAATAAAATAGTAGACTTTGCCGAGCTGCACGATTTTATGGATACAAAACTAAAAAACTACAGCAGTGGCATGCAGGTTCGCTTAGCTTTTAGTGTAGCCATACGCGCTGAGAGCGACATACTATTGATTGACGAAGTGCTAGCGGTAGGCGATGCAGCGTTCCAGCAAAAATGCTATGAATATTTTGAAAAAATTAAGTCACAAAAAAAGACTATAATTTTCGTTTCACATGATATGGGCACCGTTAGACAGTTTTGCGACAGATCGCTGTATCTTGAAACCGGAAAAATATTAGAAATTGGTAACCCCGAAGACATATCTAGAATTTATGACAATAAGAATTATGGTAATGAAAAAAAAGAGATTAAAAATGACGCTGTAGATACATTTACTTTTAACGATAAGAAAAAAAGATCATCGAATTTTTTACCGGGGGACAAAGTTGGCATAAACATATCTCTCAAAGGCATAGATAACACTGTTGGGGCGGTGGGTGTTGCTGTTTTAAGGGGTGCGGAAGTAGTCTTCGCTACCAATACCTATGGTTCAAATATAGTATTAAAAAACGAGATAAAATTTACAATATTAAATAAACTTGGTAACGGTAGATACAGAGTTATGGTTGGATTGTTTGGCAAGAATAGACATGACATATTAAAAATGGATACTATGGCTACCTCTTTTAATGTCTACGGCAATAAGAAAACTGCAGACACGGGTGAGGAGTGGGAAGGTATTGTACATTTGGATAACGAGTGGGTAAGCTAATGACCAATAGTAATATTTCAAAAATTTTACGCAATAGTTATATCGGGAGATTCTAATTTATGATAAATAAAACTTTATTAAGCCTCCCATTTGACCAGTATAGTCGGCAAATGCAGGTTTTGGATATTATTAATTCAATACGAAAAAATAATAAGAAATATACAATACTTGATGTCGGTGGGTATAAAGGTGCAACCTCAGAGATTCATAAAGATGACACTGTAACGGTGCTTGATGTTTTTGACATAAAAGAAAAAGGCTATATTAAGGGAGATGCGTTAGATATGTCTTTTGGTGATAGCTCCTTTGACTTTGTAGTGAGTTTTGATGTGTTGGAACATATTGCAGAAAATGATAGGGATAAATTTATACATGAGATATCCAGGGTTGCAAAAGTAGCTGCTATTGTAGCGGCGCCCACAAGAACAGAAGGGAATTCATATTCAGAAGACGCAGTGAATAGAATATATAAAAAAATAAATAGAACGAATCATCCCTGGCTAAAAGAGCATATAGATAATGGTCTGCCAAACACTGCTGCGGCTGAGAAGGCAATGAGATCTATGGGTCTAGAAACACTTATATATCCTAGCAACGACACGCAGCTTTGGTTAGCAATGCAAGGCATAATATTTATTGGTTCTAAATACCCAGAGGTTGCAAAAGTTATAGGCCCCCTGAACACAAGCTATAATAAACTAGGGCCTTTTGACGGTGGGGGTATGGAAGGTTGTGATTATAGGAATATTTTAGTTGGTTCATCGAACAATGACGTAATCAGAGCCATAGAATCGTCTATTGAGAATAGGGGCTTGAGTTTTATGTCGAAACTCAAGGCTCAGGATGATATCACTAACGCTTATCTGGATGCCATAAGGTCTATAAGTGACGAAAGAGATGCTCTGGCTAGTAGAGCGATGGGGCTCGACCATGCATGCCAAAAGTTAAGTGGTGATATTCGGAAGTTGAAAAATACCGAACAAGAGCTAAAGAATATAAAAGAATCGAAAGCTTACAGGCTCGCCAAAAGCATGTTAAGATTCAAAAGTACAGTTAAGGGCAAATAAAATGTCAGCAAAAAAACGTATTGGCGTAAAAGATAGATCCAAAGTTTTAGCAATGAGAAGTTTAAATATGACTAAAAAAATTATTGCTAACAACAAACACAGCCGAAAAGCCGCTATTAAATTTAAAAAGGTACTATTAACAACTATTGGGGATGGCCAACCTAAAGAGATTTATAATTTATATTCTTTTTATCCTACTATAGAAGAGTACTATTATCAGACAAAAGATATTTGCGAAAACGATCCATTAATTAGCATATTATTGCCAACATATAACACTCCTGAGATATATTTGCGCGAATGTATCGAGAGTATAATCGTCCAGTCTTATGCGAATTGGGAACTATGTATATCGGACGATAATTCAACTGATAAAAATGTATTAAAAACCATAAAAGAATATCAACAAAAAGATAATAGAATAAAATTAGTTAGCAGAAAAACAAATGGTCACATTAGTGAAGCTACTAATTCTGCATTAGAGATTGCAAATGGTAAGTTTGTTGCCCTTATGGACCACGATGACGTGCTCTGGCCAAACGCACTTTATGAAAACATACAAATTATTAGGGATAATAAAAAAGTTGATTTCATATATTCTGACGAAGATAAAATTGACGGCACGGGTAAAATTCATTCATACCCATTTCTTAAGCCAGATTTTAGCCCGGAATTTTTAGAAAGTTGTAATTACATAACTCATTTTTCATGCATCAGAACGGATGTGATAAAAAAAGTTGGTGGCTTCCGCAAAGGTTACGAGGGGGCGCAAGACTGGGATTTATTTATTAGAATAGGCGAAATTACAAATAATATAGTGCATATACCAAAGTTGTTGTACAGTTGGCGTATCCACGAAAATTCAACGGCATCTAATACAGACGCCAAACCCTATGTTTATGAAGCCCAAAAGAAATTGTTAAATGACCACCTTGCAAGGCTAAAGCTACAGGGAGTAGTAGAAACAGGCATTATTACTCAACACCGCACTATTAATTATTTCGTAGCAGAAGACGTAATATTTACTTTAGTAATAAAATACAGTAGTATTCAGTATACAAAAAAATTAATCGAGTCTATTAACAAATACCCAGCAGGGTTAAAATTTGATATAATTTTTGTTTTTAAAGATGATTTGGACAAAACCGAATGGAGTGAAATTTTGTATCTTCTGCCCAACAAATCAAGCCAAAAAATAATATTAAATCCAAAAAATAATTGGTATAAAAATGTTGCTATTAACTCTAATAATGAATATATAATTTTCATAGACGATAAATTAGAAGTACATTCAGACGATTGGGCCAAAAGATTAATTGCTGACTTGAGCCTTGTAAGCATTGGTATAGTTTCACCCGTAATACTCGACCATACAGCTCAAAATGTTGCTAGTGCGGGTATCGGCGTTGGCTACGGCCAAAAAGGGTTGGTAGACATGCTTAGTGGTATGCCGTTTAATGACCCACATTATACGCGTGGACTGTATGCAAAAAGCAGAAGGAACGTTAGTGTAGTTAACCCTGCTATGTTTTCAACAACCAAAACCGTTTTTAAGAAAACGGTAGAAGATGATAATTTTTTTGAAATTTGTTTAGATTTATTGGGTAAGGGATATAGAAACATTTATAATCCTTATTCAAAAGTAATTCTACAAGAATCTGTTTCAATTGACATTAATGAGGGCAGTACTTGCGAAATCGAGCAAGATAAATACTTAAACCCAAATTTTAATCATAAAAATCAGAACATGGAAGTTAGGTTATGAGAATATGAAACATATTAACCCTAAACAACAAATTAAAAGAGCTATTAATTTACAAAAACGAGTACGTACTCGTTTAAAGGATCTTAATAGTGTATCCAAAAATTATTTACTTAGTATTGATAGTCCTAGAAAGCCACTTATCAATACTAAAAAGGTTATTGTTGAAGGTTGGATTATACCAAAAAATAATACCAAAAATATAAAACTTAGAGCTAAAAATAACTCTAATTATTATGAAATAAAAACTGGGGTTAAAAGATTAGACGTAGAGAAAGCACATCCTGATTTTTCAAAAGATATTACACTTTATTCAGGTTTTGCAGCTGAGTTTGAATACAGCGATGGTGAATTAACTATTGAAGTTGAAGACGGCAAAGGCTTTAAAAGTATATTTTCAACTAAAATCAAATATGTAGATGAACAATCACCTGCTGCATTATATAACAAAAACCTAACTAATAATTACCCCGAACATATAAATTTACTCGAAAATAGAAAAAAATACTATTATGAAGATGGACTAGAAAAAGAATTTAATAGGCACAAAGATGACCCTAGGCTAATGGCTATATATTTGCCTCAGTTTCACCCTTTTCCAGAAAATGATAAAGCATGGGGCAAGGGGTTTACCGAATGGTCAAATGTTACTTCTGCACAGCCAAGGTTTATTGGCCACCAACAACCTATACTCCCAAAAGATTTGGGCTTTTATGACTTAAGGTTAGAGTCAAATCTAAAAGACCAAATAAATATGGCTAAAAAATATGGGATATTTGGGTTTTGTTTTTACTACTATTGGTTTAGTGGTAAAAAAATAATGGATATGCCAATAAATACTTTTTTAGAGCATAAAGAATGGGATTTTAATTTTGCAATATGCTGGGCGAATGAAAATTGGACAAAACGATGGGATGGTCGTAATAACGATATTATTGTAGCTCAGGAATACCTAGAAACCGACCCACTTAACTTCATTAAAGAAGTTGAACCAATTTTATTAGACAAAAGATATATTCAAGAAGACGGGAAACCTGTTTTAATGGTTTACAGAGCCTCAGAACTAAAGGAGCCCGCTCGATACGCAAAAATATGGCGAGATTACTTTAAACAAAAGCATGGGAAAGATCTACAGTTAGTTTCTTATCTAAGTTTTGAAGACCAAGACCCAAGAGAATATGGTTTTGATGCAGCACTAGATTTTGCACCACTTAGTGCGTTTTTTAAAAACAAATATTTCAAAAACAATAAATTCCCATATATAGATGTTAGTCAAAAACTATTAGATATTAATTTTAGTGGTGTGGTTGCCGATTATAGAACAATTGCGCTTAATGAAAAATTGGATAATGCTTTTGAATTTCCTTTGTATCCATGTGTGACTCCGTCATGGGACAACGATGCTAGAAAAAAAGGTAAAGGCTTTATTTACCAGAATTCAAGCCCAGATATATATGCAGAATGGTTAGATAGGGTAATAAAAAAGCAACAAAAGAATTCACCATTAGTTTTTATAAATGCTTGGAATGAGTGGGCGGAAGGAGCAATGTTGGAACCTACAACACATATGGGTAGTGCGATATTAAACCGCACTGCAGAGGTTATGGCAAAAAACAGTAAAAATATAAATAATAAAGAAGATTTTCCTGCTTATTCAATCCTTAGAAACACTAATACAAAACTAGCAGTAATTGTTCATTTGTACTATACAGATTTATGGCCAATAATTAAGGAGCGTCTTTGTAACATTAACGAAAAGTTTGATTTGTTTGTTACATTGAATGAAAGAGACTCAGACTTTAGGATTGAGAAATTTGGTAGTTTAGACAAAGTTAATGTTTTTGTTGTGCCCAATAGGGGTAGAGATGTACTCCCGTTCTTAAAAGTTTTAACAAGAATACAACTAGCAGGCTATGAATATTTCTTAAAAATACATACAAAAAAGTCTAGACATAGACAAGACGGCAACCAATGGTTTGATGAAGTTTTAGGTTGCTTATTGCCAGAAGCTGGGACTAGTAACATATCTAAAAAATTAGATAAAAGCAATACTGGATTAATTGGACCAGAGGGCCATATATTATCGTTAAAAAGGTATCTAGGTTCAAATATGCCTATACTTGAACATCTTGTAGAAAAGATTTATGGTAAAAAACAAGTAGTTAAGCTGCTGAAAGATATTGATGAATTTTCATTTTTTGGTGGGACTATGTTTTGGGCAAGAACAGACATGTTTACTAAAATTAAAGAACTACAGCTAATGCCGGATGATTTCCAGTCTGAACATGGCCAAATAGATGGTACGACAGCGCATGCCTTGGAAAGGTTAATTGGTGTTGTTAGTAAAATTGAAAGCAGAGATAATTACATAACCAATGGTCAAGATATTGACATCATAAAAGATAATTTTAATAAACAATACAAATACGCACCATAATATTTATCACCCGTGTCTTAAGAGACTATTGTTTAGTATAGATTATTTAGAGAGTACCAACCAACACCTTCACCAGAATATCCATATTTAGTAATTGCGTTGTTAATCTCGTACTGATTTGATGTGAAAAGCCTGTTAGCGTCTGGAGATGAAGCTCTAAAAATCGGTACGTTGCCTGCCGTTTTAAAGGTATGCGCATAAAAACCTACTCCTTCACTTAAATAACCATAATATACAACTGCAATATCACGTTCTCCCCTGTTTGTAGTGTAAAGATATCTGTCTCCGGTACTTATCCTATAAACCGGCGTTAATTCTAACCCTGGGCCGGTGTAGGCTCTTTGTATATCGTAATTTTCCCATGTAAAATTGTAAAAGAGTTGAGCAACGTTTCTTTCGTGGTCATTCGCCGTGTACAGCCTTTGTGATCCTCTTTTTAATCTATAGATATTTGATTCTTCTGAAAAACTACTAGTAAAAAAAGCTAATCCCAAGTTACTGTAACCCGCACTTTCAAGGATGTATGCCTCGCCAGAAGAACTGGTATAAACTACGGTATTGTCTTTAACTAAGCAGTATACTCCAATATCTTTTTGCTCTTGGCTACTCTTTGCGTAAAAACTGATTCCCTGTTCATAATAACCTCTTGTTTGTGTGTAATCATTTTTTACTAATAT
Organism: uncultured Candidatus Saccharibacteria bacterium; assembly: GCA_964423475.1. Lineage (GTDB taxonomy): Bacteria > Patescibacteriota > Saccharimonadia > Saccharimonadales > CAIOMD01 > JAUPVN01. The sequence continues at coordinate 6,746 of CAYRFD010000016.1, read as the reverse complement.
ACTTGATGTGTAAATATGTATCCTGCCATTTGATAGACGATAAATGGGTATTGAGTTGGCTTGGTTTGCTGTATTATTAAATTGTATACCATCCCATATATATCCTGATTTAACAGCTAAACACGCTTCTGTATGATCAGTAGTATATAAATAGTCTTTTCTACCAGGGTTATATAGCCTACCTACTTTGTCTTGCGCGAATGCTGGTATATTACAAGGGAATTTCGCGTAAAAGCTATTTTCTTCAATAGAAGTATAAGTAGTAGGGCCAAACCAGTCATTAAATATACGCCAAAAGTTTCGATTACCGTATTGGCTACACCCGTCAGTTTGGCTACCGTATAAATTGCTTAATGCAGTATTGTTTGGTTGGTAAGGAGTATAATTATATAGTGCAGCAGTGCCCTGGGTCTCAATATATACCGGTGAAGAACCGCAATTTATATTTGTGCTCCACTGTATGTTTCTGGTAACTCCTGATTTAAAGTTATAACTATCTGGATACAGTGTGTAGCGTTTAAATTGCCAAGCAGCAGTATGCACTTGATTAGTAAAACCATAATACTGTGCATCACAAGCAGCGGTGTCTGGGCAGGCATAGCCCATTGCGCGTTGGTATTGCCATGGCGCGGCCCAGGTATCGGTCACTATACTAGTTTCTTTTTGTAATGTTGCTATTATTACCTGTGGGTTTATACCGTGGTATTGGCCGGCCTCCCATATTATTTGAGCGGCGCTTTTGCCGTTTTCTGAAAAATCTTTTAAGCAGGTATATGGTGGGGCATTCCAAACACCATTTACCGTACCAGACCAATTATGCCATGTATCACAAACGGGCACCTTAGAATTTAAAAATGCCTGTATTTGCTGTGGGTTCATAGCGTCTTTATTAAAAAAGACTGCATCGTCTATTATGCGCCCGGGCTTCCAGTCTGATGCGCTTACGGCCTTTGCTTTAGGCGTAGCAAAGGCTTGTATAAATAGCGTACAAACAAGTAGGGTAGCAATAAACAAAACTAAAGCTTTTTTAGATGTTGTATATGCTCTTATCATAACGTTATATTTACCTCTTGGCCTGCTGAGCCCTTAGCTACACCGTTATACGCCTCTAGTACTAATTTCCAGTTACCAGCATTAAGATCTGTTGAAGGTATATCAAAGCCTTCGCACCCGTAGTAAGTTCCTTTGTTAGCTATTGTAGAAGTGTATTCTTTGATATTGCCATTTTGTGTTAGCAACAACTTGCAAGTCCCACTAGTAGCCCCATTTATTATAGCGCGTACTACAAGTGGGCCGCCAGGGCTATCTTGATTTGCGGCGCTTAACGATACTTCTAAAATACCTTCTGGGGGTGTAATAGGCTTATCAGCTTGGGCAAGGGCCTCTTTTTTAATATTGTCTGCCTCTTGTTGTTCTTGTGGGGTTGTAGGCGTGTATGCTACGTCGTTAACTGGCCTAGGCTGCTGCTGTATGGAAACGGGTTTTTGGTACAAATTTATTATTTGTTGTTTTTCTAGTACTATAATAAAAAAAGCTAATAATAGACCAATGACCACTATTATGTATATTGATTTTCCGATGTTATTTTTTTTATTTTTCATACTTATTTTTTTAACTTTACATGTTATAAAATAGCACATTATGCTTGGTTTTGTCAACATTACAGGATTGACGTTGGCTTTAATGGCTGGCCTACCTTGCCAGTAGAGTAAGGCTGGGGGCATTATATGTTAAAATAATAGTTAATGCTTAATAAAAAAATTGCGATTATATGGGGGAACCTAAGGCTAAAACCACATAAGCTTTTTTTAATTTTAGGGCTTAGCTTCGGTTTATTATTTGTTTTCTTAATTCCACCATTTCAGTCTACTGATGAGACAGTACATTATTTCAGGGTATTTCAAATTCAAGAGGGCGTTATAAAAGGTCAAACAATTAACCCCAAAGGTGCTGGTGGAATATTACCCGGTAATGTTGAGCACACAGTCTTGGATTTATTGCATCATGGATATCCTGGTGAGGAGCTTAAGCCTTATGGTTTTTTAAAAATTAGACAATATTTTAACACAAAAGCTGACTATACCAGGCAAGAAATAGTACAATTCCCAAATACGGTTGTATATTCACCTACTAACTACTTTGTATCGGTACCAGTGCTATTTATTACGAATAAAATATTAAACTTAAGCATATTACAAAGTTTTTATTTAGTAAGATTGGCAGGGTTAATTGCCTGGGCATTTGCATTTTATTTTATAATTAAGTTTATACCAGTTGGTAAATGGGCTATGTTCGTTTTTGCTTTGTTGCCAATGTCAGTTTATGGAGCCGCGACTATTAATGCTGATACAGCAACCAATATTTTTGTAGCCACCTTTATTACAATTGTCTTATATTTTTATAAATCAAAGAAAGTATTGTTGCCCAAAGATTGGCTTGTATTATTTTCTGCACTATGCCTATTATCTTTAGCTAAACCAGGTTATTTTATTATTGCTCCACTACTGCTTATTCTAATTAATAAAACTGGTGGAAAAAATAAATTTATGTCTTTATTTAAGCTTATATCTGTAAT
>CAYRFD010000016.1:0-4161 GCA_964423475.1 uncultured Candidatus Saccharibacteria bacterium | reverse complement strand
ATCATAATAAAATTAATTTACTTAATTAATTTACTGATAATAATATTAATGTTATTGTGGACTTACCTAGTAAGACAGCAATCATTGCAAATACCACTACAACTTCGCCCTAACGATGAAGTTAACCTATTAAGCCAAATAAAAAATATTTTTATTGATCCGATGGCGGTAATAGTAGGTTACGCAATAACATTATTAACTGCGTATGGTTCTGGGGTTTATACAGGAATTATAGGTATCTTTGGTTGGATGGATTATTCTTTACCACTGTGGGGCGTGGTGTTTGAATTCTTTTTAATTTTTTATGCATTATTGTATGTGTCGAAGAATGAAAAACCTCTCATGATTAAGAATAAAAGTGTAAGAATTTTTTCTTTGGCTTTATTTATAACATCTATTCTTGCTATTATGGGGCTACTCTATTTAACCTGGACACCGGTTGGCGCGTATGGCTTGGAGGGTTTACAGGGAAGGTACTTTATCCCATTCTTACCTTTATTAATAGTGCCCCTACAAACTACTGCTATTGTAGTAAGAGGTGATGCAAAGACACGTTCATTGATCTTGGCCGGTGGTGCGGGTTTTATGTTAGCATTTTCATGTTTTCTGCTAATTGTTAGGTTCTGGACTCATGTATAAAAAATATGAAGTAGTAATAATAGGTGGTGGTTTTTACGGTTTAAGTATAGCTATTTATCTTACTAAATATCTAGGATTAAAAAAAGTTTTAGTAATTGAAAAAGATTCTGATTATATGCAAAGAGCATCTTATAACAATCAGGCCAGAATTCATAACGGTTACCATTATCCCAGAAGTTTATTAACAGGTATAAGATCAAGAATAAATTTACCAATTTTTGTACAAGATTATCCCGAAGCAGTAGTAAGTAATTTTGATAAATATTATGCGGTTGCAAAAGCATTTTCAAAAATAAACGCAAAGCAGTTTTATAAATTTTCTGAGAGGATTGGTTCTGAAATTGCCCCTGCCCCTAAAGAAATTAAGAAGTTATTTAACAGTAATCTTATAGAAGATGTTTTTAAGGTTAAAGAATATGCTTTTGATGCCCATAAATTAAAAAACTTGCTTTTAAATAAGATTGAAAAGCTTCCTATTAATATGCTCACTAACACAGAAGTTATATCAATAAATAAAACTAACTATAAAAAAATAAAAGTAAAATGTAAAGATGGCCAAGTACTGTATTCAGATAAAGTAATTAATTGTACATATTCTATGATTAATACTCTAAATATAAAATCAAAATTGCCAATTATACCGCTGAAGCATGAATTAGTAGAAATGTGTTTAATAGAACTACCCAATGCGGTTAAAGATATATCGGTTACGGTTATGGATGGCCCATTTTTTAGTTTTATGCCTTTTCCAGATAGGGGCTTAACAACACTATCGCATGTAAGATATACTCCACATAGTGAATGGACGGATGGAGAGAATAATTTACGTAATGGTCATGATTATCTTGATAAAGAAATAACTAAATTAACTCATTTTGAGCAGATGAAAGCTGACGTAGTAAGGTATATGCCAATTTTAAAAGATATAGAATATAAAGATTCTTTGTGGGAAATAAAGACGGTATTACCCAAAAGTGAAAATAGTGATAGCCGCCCAATATTGTATAAAAATAACTATGGTATAGAAGGTTATACAGTTATAATGGGGGGTAAGATAGATAATATATATGATGTTTATAAGGAGCTTGATTTAGCTTATGACAAAAAATAATATAGATGATATTTTTGTATCGGTTGTTATGGTTTCCAGTAATAGCAATATACAAAATATTGAGACAATTAATAAGTTGTCTAAAATATTAAAAAATAATTATTCGAACTATGAAATTATTTGCGTGACAGAAGATGCGCGCGTAGTGGCAAGCAAAGACACAAAAAAAATATTAGAAAATTTACCATGTTTAAGAATAATCCAATTATCTAAAAAAGATTCGATAGACGTAATGGTTTTTGCGGGTATAGATTCTGCTATTGGTGATAATGTTGTGGTGTTATTGGCAGGTAAAGACCCAGTAGAAAAGTTACCAGAATTTGTTAAATATAACAAAGATTACAGCATTGTTTTTGGTATAAGTGATAAAAAAACGCGTAAGGGCATAATAAATGAATATGGTTCTAGATTATTTTACTGGTACAACAAAAGATATTTAGGCATATACATACCCAATAGAAGTACTTACTATGTGGCGTTTAACCGTATGGTAGTTAATTCTTTAACTAATAGTGGACGTTATGCAAGGCATATTAGGCATCTTGCGCGGCAAGAAGGATACGACAATGTTGAGTTAAGTTACGAGCCTATAGGGATATATGGTGATAAAAAACACACCAAAGACCTTTTTATATCTGCCCTTGAGCTTAGCACTAATTATTCAAATCATCCGCTAAGATTTATTAGTTGGCTCGGTTTTTTTGTCGCAACAATTAATGCTATATATGCAATATATGTTGTACTGGTTGCAATCTTTAAGAGTAAAGTTGCTGAAGGTTGGGTTACCACATCATTACAATTATCTGTTATGTTTTTCTTTTTGTTTGCTATACTTGCAATAATTAGCGAATATATCGGGCGGATCTTACAGGAGTCCAGGAAAGAGCAGCCCTACCACATAGTTAACGAGTTAAACAGCAAAATAAGTGTAGCTGATGCAACTCGTAGAAATATTACTAAATAAATGTCTAGTCAAAGCAATTACCATAAAATAAAAACTAACCATAAGGAGTGGGAATTACCCGAATTTGAGGTTGATGAATTTAGCTCTAAAAAAAATAAGTATTGCATATGTGTTTTTGTAATTAACGAAGGTAAAAAAATGCAACAACAGCTACAAAAAATGAGCAAGTTCTCAAGTATGATTGATATTGTAGTTGCTGATGGTGGTAGTACGGATGGGTCTTTAGAGCCAGTTTTTCTTAAAGAACAGAACGTCAGAGTTCTTTTAACAAAAAAAGGGCCAGGTAAGTTAAGTGCACAGATGCGGATGGCTTTTGCTTGGGCGTTAAACGAAAATTACGAAGGAATAGTTGTAGTAGATGGGAATGGTAAGGATGATATCTCTGTAATCCCTGATTTTATTAGGCTTTTAGACGAAGGCTATGATCATGTGCAAGGTTCGCGTTTTATCCCTGGGGGCAAAGCCATAAACACACCCAAGGTGCGCCTTATAGCTGTTAAATTAGTGCACGCACCACTTATTAGCATCGCCGCCGGTAAAAGGCATACGGATACGACGAATGGATTTAGGGCTTATAGTGGTAAGCTTTTGTCTGATAGGGGCATATCTGTGTTTAGAGATATTTTTGCAACTTACGAGCTACACTATCACTTAGCAATAGAAAGCTCTCGGAATAAAAAATTTAAAGTAACCGAAACGCCAGTAACGCGTGAATATCCCAAAAAGGGCAAAACACCTACTAAAATTAGCCCTATTAAAGGCAACGCCAGGGTTATGGGTATACTTATAAATGCAGCAATTGGGAAATATCGCAAGTAGTATGCTTTCTGAAAAATATTATAATGTATCAAAAGTTCTGTTAGTGGCCGTGGGCGTCATTAGTGGGCTAGTGTTAATTTCTTTAGGTTTAAACTATATTTTTATTGCTATGGAGAATGCATCAATATTCACAGGCTATCCCGCCGATGGTATATTTCAATTATTTGACCCTCTTCGCAGATTAGACGCAGGGCAATTGGCGGGCCATGATTTTCAGTTTTTTCATGGACTTGGCACATTGTTTTTTCATTACCCACTATATTGGCTATTTGGTAGTAATCTATCAGCTATAGAATTTTCAAGATGGATATTATCTCCATTATTATTCTTTGTATCTGCATTATTAATATTCTATTCTGTAACTAAAAAATGGCACATTACCCTTTTTTTTACAGCTGTTATTTCTCTGCTACCACTTTATTTTATTAGATCACTAATTACGACAGGTAATTCTTATGTTGGCATAAGAACTACAATGCCAATTTTATTTTTTTCTGTTTTGCTTTTGTGGAAACCGCAACCCAGCGAAAGGACAAAGTATAGGTTAAGAAGCATTTTTATAAGCATTTGCCTTGCTTTGAGTTTATTTATAAGCACAGAACATGGGCTAGCACTAATGCTTGCATAT
>CAYRFD010000015.1:0-18388 GCA_964423475.1 uncultured Candidatus Saccharibacteria bacterium | reverse complement strand
AATACACTTTTATGGTGTAAACAAATATAATTTATAGGAGTAATATAGGTATATGGCAGAAACAAAACAAATGCAGCTAAGCAAAAGCGATTATATGCTGTTTTTAAAGCATCCGGCCTGGCTATGGCTTAAAAAGAACGCCAAAGACAAGTTACCCCCTACTAGCCCAAACTTGCAAGCTATGTTTGATGAAGGCAATAACTATGAACCCTATGCAGAAAAACTGTTTCCTAAGGGCGTAAGGCTAAGCTGGGATAGAAATAAGTATGGGTCTTATAATGAACTAATTGTTAAGACTAACGCCGAGATGCAAAAAGGCACTAAAACAATATTTCAGGGCCGGTTTATTAGCGGTAACCTAACATTTATTTGCGATATTATAGATAAAGCAAATAATGGTTCATCTGATCTTTACGAAATAAAAGCTACCACAGAAGTTAAAGAAGAACATATACCAGATCTTTCTTTTCAGCAAATAGTATTAGAACGGCTTGGCTACAAAGTTAATAACATATACGTTATACATTTAAATAATAAATATATAAAACAAGGCCTCTTAGATTTAAATAAATTATCTGCCATAGAAAATGTTACTAAAGAAGTAAAGGCACTTAAACCAATTACAGAAGAAAAGATACCTAAAGCACTTGCTACCATTAGCCTAGCCAAGATGCCGGATATATCGCCAAGGCATATAGGGCTATCTAAATACAAAAAAGACTGGATGGAGATTTTTTGTTTACTAAAGCCCGATCTACCAGAATATAGCATTTACGATTTATCTGGCAGAAATGGTGAGGTTGTATATGCAATGGAAGATCAAAATATTGTTGAAATAGCCAAAATACCAGAAGAAACAAAAATCACTGGCAAAAAAGCCAAAACACAAGTACAAGTTACAAAGCAAAACAGCACAATAATTAATAAACCTAAGATCAAAAAATTTTTAAAAGATTTAGAGTATCCACTATATTTCTTAGATTACGAATCTACCAAAAAAGCTATTCCGCCATATAATAAAACTAAGCCGTATCAGCAAATAGTATTTCAATATTCGGTGCATGTTTTAGATACTCCTACAGCAGAGCTAAAACATTATATGTATCTGCATACAGAAAATTCAAACCCTGTAACGCCACTAACAGAATCCTTACAAAAAGCCATTGGCCCCACGGGTAGCGTAATTGTTTGGCATAAAGATTTTGAAAGCGCAAGAAACAAAGAAATGGCAGAATATAATAAAGCTTATTTTGATTTTTATAATAATATAAATGAACGTATGATTGACCTAGAGATACCCTTTCAGCAAGACTGGTACGCTATTAAAGAATTTAAGGGTAAATCGTCTATTAAGTATGTACTGCCCGCTTTAATACCAGAGTTATCTTATAAAGATCTAGAGATTCAAGATGGCTTAACTACTGGTAGAATTTGGTCTGAAATTGTTATAGATAAAAAGAACACCAGTAATAAAGATAAAATGTTTAAAGAAATGAAAAAATATAACACGCTAGACACCCTTGCAATGGTAAAAATTTATAACTTGTTGAATAGTTTATAATTTACTATTAAGCACTATAGGTTTATAAATAGCAAAATTGTTATTGACTATTATAAATAGTGGCTTTATAGTAAATATAATAGTTAATTAACGTATTTAGGAGGAATTATTGTTATGGCTGGAGAAGAAGGATTACCGATTATTGATGGCACACACCCAGTGCTTACACCAGAAGAAAGTTATCTTCTTGGTATAGAGCGACTAAAAGAAGCAGCAGCAATAATAGGCGGTACCGTAGTAGAGGATGCTACTAGTGACAAAGCACCAGAAAGTGGTATAAGACCACATGAAGGTATCCCACCGCTTGGCACTAATTAACAACCAAAACAAGTAATCTTAACGTTAGCTAATTGTTGTTATTATTATTGTTATTATTGCCGTTATTGTTGTTATTGTTTTGGGTTTGCCATTGGTTACATAAACTTACAGGGAACCCACTTGGCATTAATTCTGCACTACAAGGATTTCCCATTTGAGCGGCCTTGGTATAAACCCAAGCATTGTTTTGAGCCTGGTAATATACTACCCATCCGTTTAAATGCTGAGTAGGCACATTCATTTCTGCTATGGCGTAGCCGTTTTCGCATAATGGTTGGTTTACGTATGCACCTGGATAAGCAGTTTGTGCTAACGATTGTAAGGTTGCGCTGCTGCAGGTGGGTGTACTTGTTTGGCTAGTGTTGCTAGCAGTGTTGGTATTAGACGAGCTATTATTATTTGCAGGCTCTTGCTGAGTGCTTGAACTATTATTTTTAGTATCATTTTTTGATTTATTGTCCATATATGCGTAAGTAGCCCCACCAGCTAAAACAACCGCTACTATAACTATTAACACCACTACAATTGATGTTACACCTTGCATTTTACTGTTCACAATTAACCCCTTGTTTAGTACTTTAATACTATTCTTATTTACATTAATTGTCTATGTATTTTTAATATTTAAATTCTTATATACAAAATGCCTAGGCATAATAACAATTATTATAAATATAAATATTTACCAGAGGTTTTTTTTGTTAATTTTTAAGATTAAAGCTAGTGAATATTGTATAAAAAACATTAGAACAGCAACGCATACAAAAAACGTGCTTACGGCTATGGCAATTTTATAATCTACTGGTTGTTTAACAACAAATTGATAAATATAAGTAAATATAATAGGTACAACAATTATTAATGTTTTAATTACTAAAACTAAACTACTGGTTAATTTTAAAAAACTTTTTTGTGTTTGCGGTTTATGTTGAGCCTTAATAACAATTGGGGCTATAGTAGCCGCCGTTGCCCTAACAGCATTTTTGCTTGTTTTAGCAATTGTTGTAGGTATTTTATAAATTAAATATATTGTTAATAAAATTACAATTACTATTGTAATAATACCCATAACGTTCATTATGGCACTTGGCTGATTATTAACTGTTTGTACAACTGGCTGCTCTACTACAACTTGCTCTGTAGGGGCGATATAATTTATAAATTTTTCTACAAAACTAAAATATAATAAAACAACCCAAAGCCATAAAAACATACAAAACAAATAGCCAGTACCACCAATAAAATTTATTAATCCTACTTTTAATTTATTTTTTGTTATTTTTTGCATATTAATAGAATACCATATTTGTATTTCCTAAGATGATTTAAACTACAATGATATAATTTATTTATGATACAAGTTAGTAATAAAATAAATGTCAAACAAGTGTTCTTTAAAGAGATGGTTCTAGGAACATTGGTTTATTCTGTTGTACTGGTTTTTTTTAATGATTACACCAATATATTGCAAACAAAATCATTTTCTGTAACATTTGGTGTTGCAATAGTTATGCAAATATTAACATATGGTACATTTTTATTAAAAGATGTGGTTGTTAAGCATTTTAAAAACAATACGAGTAAATACAGCAAAGCTGGCTTAGTATTTGGCGTATGGTTAATTATGTTCTTTTCTAAATTTGTATTTTTGGCAGTAATAGAATTTATTTTTAGCAATGATGTTAAAATTAGTGGCTTTTTTGGCCTATTAGCAATAGTTTTAACAATGACTATTGCTAAACAAATAGTAGATTACATATACAATGCTTTAGCCGATTAGCTAAGAATAATTTTGCTTTATGGCTGAAAAGTATTATGAATTTCGTCAAAACTGTCTTGGTATTTATCCCAATTTTGTTCTGGCGTTTGAGTAGTAACAGTATAAACAGAGTTATCTTTATTTAAAATGATTGTATGCTTTGCCTTTACTTTACCGCTTTCACCATCGTAAGTAACAATTAAAGTTTCTGTTTGTAGCCCGTTTTTTGTATCTCTAGATTCATAAACTACAGATGTATTAGGGTTATCTTTTTTTAGTGCATCTGAAATTGCAGTTATTACATCACTAGAATAACCATTAGGCGGTGCTGCAATATATACTACCTCTTCTTGGCCGTAGACTTTGCCTGTTTCTTTGTACTCGTCTTTAAATATTACACCTTTTGTACCATCTACTTGCTGCGGGCTTGTTGTCCAGTTTTCTGGGTATTTTACACTATAGCCAACACCCGTATCGTTATAGGTTTGTAAGGTAATATTATTGCTAGAAACTATTGCTGCAATTATTATTGCTGTAATTATTGCATGAAAAATTGCCACAAAAACAGACACAATTATGCCTGCAATAGCAAGCCCCTTGCCTTTTTGGCCTTTTTTATTAATTTGCACCAAACCAATGATAGACAAAATTAATCCAATAAGTGGTAACAAAAATGCAAATATAAAACCTACTATTGCCATTGCATTTGTTTTTTGCGTATCTTGGCTATTTTTTTGGTTTTTGTTAGAAGAATTACCAGAAGATTTTTTGTTGCCTACTAAGTCTTTATCTGCGTTGTATACTCCATCCATCATAAACTCTGTTGGCATATCTTTTGCAGATTTATACGTTCCGCTTTTTGTACCAGAACGCACAACACCAATTTTGCTTAAAGTCTCCTTTTTTACCATGGTATTCTCCTAATTTACTAATAATATAATTATACACCCCCTATGCAAATATATAATTATAAATAAATATTTTGCTATTATGTAAGCATGGCAAGCAAAAATAGTAAGTTTACTAAAGATTTATATTCTACGCGCAGAGTAGAAGCGCTTTCTGATGGCGTTTTTTCTATTGCAATGACACTACTTGTTTTAGATTTAAGCGTATCTAGCATTGGAGATATTACTACAAACCAGCAACTACTTAGTGCTCTTAACTCTGAACTAAGCACAAATTTTGTTAGTTTTATTATTAGCTTTTTACTACTAGGCAGTATGTGGGCTGTTCATGCCAGGCAATTTGATTCTATAAAATATGCCGATAGACACTTAATGACTATTAACAATATAAGGCTTTTAGCAGTGGTGTTAATACCATTTACAACCAGCCTTGCCGGCAGGTACCCAGAAATTGCCCTTGCAACTGTGCTTTTTCCTATTAATTTTATGGTATTAACAATAATTTCTAGCTGGCAATGGAACTATGCCACTAGCAAACCAGAACTATACGATAAAAAAGAACTACCAGAAAAAACTATTAAGTATTTAAAAATAAGAAACAAAATATTTGCTAGCATTGCATTTATTGTAGTAGTTTTATCTTTATTCATTGGATCTTGGGCGTTTTTGCTATTTATACCTGGATCTTTTATTACTATGAAAGTTGCAACCAGCAAAATAAAATCTTAACCAAAAATTTTTTGTTAATTATTAATAATATTAAGCTAAAATGTTGTTAACGATTTTATCTATGTCGTCGTTTGCTAGGTTTGATTTAACAGAATAACCTACTATGCCGTAATCTCTTAGACCTGCCGGCGCATCAGACTCGTTTAAGTTAGATATTACATATACAGGTATGTCTTTGCCCCAATCGCTAGAGCGCATTTTAGCTAAAATTTGATCTCCGGCAATATCTGGTACCATCATATCTAGCAACACTAGATCTGGCTTTTCTTTTTGTATAAAATAAAGCGCCGTAATGCCGTTATATGCTAAAAATACGGTATAGCCAATTAGCTCTAACCTTGTTTTATAAATCTCTGCCAAACTATCGTTATCTTCTACTATAATTATTGTTTTATTGTTGTTCATATTAAAATTATACACTAAGTACGCTCAATTAATATATTAGGTTTAATAGATGTTATACTTTTACTATGGATGACGATGCACAGCAAAAAAGAATAGCCCACGAACTAAGTATGGTTGGTGTTTCTGGTTATGGTTTACACAGAAAAGTTAGTAAAGAACTAGCGGTTGCCTTAAGAAACGATGAGCATGTTGAAGCGGCCGTATTTGGACGTAATATAAATAACTGGCATGCCCTACTTGCGGCAACAGACAAACGCATAGTTTATATAGAGGCAGACTTATTGTTTCATAGTTCTGATAGCTTATCTTACGCAATTGTACATGGAGTAGACCACATACCTACACCATTTTTTGATGGTATTATTTTATATTGTTTAGGAAAAGAATATAAAATAACTCACATAAATAAACAATCTTCTACTAGGTTTATGCGGTTTATAGAAGACAAAGTAGAAAACGTTGCCAACCCAGAAAAAGATTTTGACCTTTCTTACACTAAGCCCAAAAATGATATTGCGGCTAAAACTAAGCCAAAATTACCCTACACATTAAGTACACAAGATATATCTATTTTAAAAAATAATTCAATATTAATTAGCGCAAAAACGGCAACCTCTACAAGTGTTAATTTTAAAAAATATTATTTTAGATTATATCAAGAAGGTTTATATGCAATTACAAAATATAAACCGTCTACACCATTTGGAGATAATTTATCTTTACCAATAAGCGGGATAATAGTTTCTCAGGCGGGCAAATATGCTGCAATGATGGCGGGACAAGTATTCCCAGTAAAAGATCTTGCAAGAGCGGCAGTTATTGCAGATGAAATTTTAAAAAACAATAATATTACCAATGTTATAAATAAGAATAGTGATCCTGCTAATTATCTTGTTTACAAAATTACTGTAGATTCTATTAAGTACTTATAAATCATTATTTAAACCAAATTCTGGCGGTATTTTCATCTTTCTTCATGGCTATAATTAAATCATCTATAGAATTAAACTTAACGTTACTTCTATGAAAGTATTCTATTTGTAAATTTAAGTCTTTTCCATAGTAGTCTTTGTCTGGCACATCTAATAAATGAGCCTCTACTCGCCTGATATTATCTCCTACTGTTATTGGTTGGCCTATAAATATAAGTGCTGGCTTATTTTTATAAACATCTAACGTTGCATAGCCAAAATATACGCCATCTTTAAGATTAGTTTTTGTTGCAATATTAGCAGTAGGGTAACCTAAACGTCTGCCGTAACCACTAAATGCAGTCACTATACCCTTTAGTTTAGCCGGTAAAACTTTGTTCATACAATAAAGTATAGCTAAAATATAGTTGTAACCAAAATGTACAATAAATTATTGCTACAGCACAATTTGTACCGTATACTACAATAGACATGGCAATAGATGTAATAGTTGGGCTACAAAGAGGCGACGAAGGAAAAGGTCGTTTTGTTGATATGCTTGCAGAAGATAGCAACGTTGTAGCACGATTTAATGGCGGTAACAATGCAGGGCACACTGTTGTATTACCAGACGGACGTGATTTAGCCCTGCACCTTGTACCTTCTGGCATAGCACATAGCCACACAATGAACATTATTGGTAACGGAACTCTTATTAACCCAATTAAACTAGTAGAAGAAATAGAAGATATTAAATCTAAGGGAATAAAAGTTTCTAGAGATAATTTAAAATTAAGCTCTGCTTCTCATCTTATTTTGCCTCATCATATTTACGACGACGAAATTAGAGAGGCCGGCGCCGGAGGCCAAGGTAGTACTAAATCTGGTATTGCTCAGGTATCTTCTTACAAAGCAATGCGAACGGGTGCTAGAACAGAAATTATTAAAAATAGCCCAAAAAAATTAGAAGAACTTGCATACGATGGGCTTATGGCGCAAAAGCCATTAAGAGAAGCCCTTGGTTTACCTAGCATTAATGAAAAAGAGGTGGCAAAAAAGTATGTAGAATATGCTCAAATGCTTAGAGAATATGTAACTGATACTGTTTTTTGGTTGAACCAACAGCTAAGAAAACCTAAACCTGTTAAAGTTTTAGCTGAGGGTGCTCAGGCGTTTTTATTAGATATAGATCACGGCATGTACCCTTTTACTACATCGTCTTCTACTACAAGTGGCGGGGCTACTATTGGGCTGGGCGTACCACCATCTTTTATAAAGAACATAGTAGGAGTGGCTAAAGCTATTCAATCACACGTTGGCGGAGGCCCTTTTGTTACAGAAATACATGACAAAAAACTGCTAAAGCAATTACACGGCGATATGAAAAAAATTGACGCCGAAAAAGGTACAACAACTGGCAGGGTCCGCCGGCTTGGATATTTTGACTTACCACAGATTAGAAGAGCCCAAATGGTTAACGGAGAAGAAACAAACCAGGTTATGGCACTTTCTAAGCTAGATTGGGTACAGCGTTTTGGTGATAAAATACCTATTTGCGTAGCCTACCAAAGAAAAGGAAAAACTTTAAAAATTGCCCCAGATGCAGCCTATAAGTTAGACCAATCTGAACCTGTTTACGAATATTTGCCAAACTGGGAAGAAGACATTACACACATAAGAGATTTTGAAAAACTACCCATTAACGCACAAAATTATATTAATTATATAGAACACCAAACCGGCATACCAATATCTATGATTGGCGTTGGCCCTCAGCGAGACCAAGTAATTACACGCTAATTTTAATTTTATTTTGTTAGATTAATCTACAGCTTAACTAGTTTTTGAGAATAACCAATATAAGTTTCTGGAGTTAGCTCTTTTAGTTGTTCTAAAGCCGAATAAGCATTTTTTGGCAACAACGGCTTTATACTCTTTAGCAAATTATTATAATCTGTTTTTGTAAAAGTAGTTCCCCTAGATGCTTTTTTTGTAAGATCGTAACCACCGGGTATATTGTAGCGTCTTAAAAACTGTTGTACTGGCTCTGTTAACACCTCCCAATGATTGTTTAAATCTTCTTTTATGACTATTTTATTTGGAGTAATTTTAGACAACCCAACCATAAGAGAAGTAATGGCCACTAGGCCGTAAGCTAACGATACACCTATTACTCGCTTGCTAGAAGAATCACTTAAATCTCTTTGCAGCCTAGATTGTGTTAATTTTTTTGCTAAACCATCTGCAAGAGTTATAGATGTTTCAAAATTTGCCTCGGCGTTTTCAAAAGCAATTGGGTTTACTTTATGAGGCATTGTAGATGACCCCACCTCTCCGCTAATTGCTATCTGAGACAAATAATTATAAGAAATATACAACCAGCAATCTTTAGATAAATCTACCATAGGATACAACACTTCTTCATATCTATGTAAATATTCGGCAACCCAATCGTGCGGTTCTATTTGTGTTGTAAGCTCATTAAACTTTAGGCCTAACGATTGTACAAAGTTTTTTGAAACCACTGGCCAGTCTACTTCTGGGTAAACTACACTCATGGCATTATAACCACCGGTTGCGCCATTGAGCTTTCCTAATATAGGAGAACTAGCAAAATTATTTTGAGCACGCTGTAGCCTATTTACAAATACCGCAAACTCTTTACCAAGTGTGGTTGGAGTAGCTGGTTGGCCGTGGGTATGGCCCAAAATTGCAATATGTGCCCACGATTTTGCTTTTTTTGATAAGTCTAAAATTATATTGTTAATTGCTGGTAGTAAAACTTTACGGCGGGCATCTTTTAAGGAAAGAGCTTCTGCCAAATTATTTATATCTTCTGAGGTTACACCAAAATGAATAAGTTCTAAATGTTCTTTAAGCAGGCCACTATTTATAAAATTTTCGCGCAGTACTAGTTCTACTGCTTTTACATCATGGTTAAGAATTGCATCTTTAGCTTTAACAGCTGCCATATCTTTAACACTAAATGATTCACCACTAGCAATTTTTTGTAAAGCTTTTTTAGATTTAGCTGATAGCGCTGGGACATCTGGTAAAACATCTACAAGTGTAAGCACCCATGCGGCTTCTACCATTGCACGATATTTAACCAAACCAAATTCTGATACAAACGGGCGTAAGCTATTTACAGACTTGCTGTTTCTGCCGTCTATAGTACTTATAGCTCCCCATTCTGCTACACCGTAATTATCTGCATAAGATTGCACTTTTATCATATATATCCTCTTTATATTAATAATACTATAGTAAGGGGAATATAAAAATGGGCATTTATTTTATTGAGCATTTTTTAAGTAAACATTAACATTGTGTAAATTTTACATCCTAAATATTTAGCACAGCTTATAAAATTTATGCTAGAATAGAGTCTTAAGAGGAACAATATTTAAAGTGTGTGCAATTGTAGGAATACTTTCTGGTTCTAACGTTCACTATGAAATATACGATGCTTTAATAGTACAACAACATAGGGGCCAAGACGCTGCTGGTATTGTTACAAGCGAAGACGACGGCACGGTTCACTTAAAAAAAGACAACGGCCTAGTACAAGATGTTATAACAGAGCATGATATGCTAAGCATGCAAGGAAAAATTGGGATTGGTCATTGTAGGTACCCAACAGCAGGTTGTGATTCGTCTAAAGAAGCACAACCTTTTTTTGTTACTATAAATAATCAGACTGTAGCAATTGCCCATAACGGTAATACTGTAAATACAGAATCTATTAAGCAGTACTTGCTTGACCAGTACGACAAAGTACCCGCTACATCGTCTGATACAGAATTACTGCTACATTTGTTTACGCAAAGCTTATTGCAAAATAAAATGAAACTAGACGATGAAGATCTTTTTAATTCTGTTAAAAACGTAATATCTAAAACTGATGGTGGCTATGCTGTAATTATAATGATAGCGGGCAAAGGATTATTAGCCTTTAGAGACCCAAATGGTATAAGGCCACTATGTTATGGTGAAAGAAAAAACGACTCTGGGGGCAAAGAATACATGTTTGCTTCTGAGTCTGTTGCCTTAGAAACTTTGGGGTATAAACTAGTAAGAGATGTGCTCCCCGGAGAAGCAATATTTGTTAATAATAGTGGTAAACTATCACATAAAATTTGCGCAGAAAAAACCGCAAAAATACCATGCGCTTTTGAATACGTATACTTAGCAAGACCAGATTCTATAATTGATGGAGTTTCTGTTTACGAAGCAAGATTAAAAATGGGGGAAAAGCTTGCAGAAAAAATATTAGAAATTAACCCAAGCCATGAAATTGATGTAGTTATGCCTATACCGGAAAGCGGGCGCACGGCTGCTCTACAACTAGCACTAACACTAGGAGTACCATACCAAGAGGGCTTTGTTAAAAATAGATATATAGGCAGAACATTTATTATGCCGGGGCAAACAGCACGCAAAAACGCTGTGCGCAAAAAACTTAACCCAATAAAACACATGTTTGAAGGAAAAAACGTATTACTAGTAGATGATTCTATTGTACGTGGTAACACCAGCCGAAAAATAATTGAGCTTGCCAGAAGTGCCGGAGCCAAAAAGGTATTTTTTGCATCTGCAGCACCCGCAGTTAAATATCCTAACGTATATGGTATAGATATGCCAACACACAATGAACTAATTGCACATAATAAAAGTTACAAAGAAATAGAATATGCTTTAGGGGCCGATAGGGTTTACTACCAATCTATAGAAGATCTGCAACAATGCATTTACGAACTTAACCCAAATCTAGACGGTATTGAGACATCTTGTTTTGATGGAAATTACATTGCCGGAATGGTTAACGATGATTATCTTAAAGAGCTTAGCATAAGAAGACCATCTTTAACAAAAGCATACACGCCAGCATAATAATACTACTTTAATAAATATTTTTGACGAATATACAGTTGTTTTTCTACATCTAGTGGCAGATAAGCTTTTTCTATGCGTTGAGCTTTTTTATTTAATCTTTCTGCTTGTTTATCTAATTCTTGTATATTAGCATTATTTGCTAATAAAATACCGGTTGGAAATATGTGCGCAGCCAAAATAGGGCCCGTGTCTATGCTATTTGCAACCGCATGGTAAGTAACTGCGCTATCTAATGATTTTAGCTGTAACATTCTTTTTTGTGCGCCTATGCCGTGGGTATTGGCGGTTACAAGCGTGGGAGCCGGGTGAGAATTAGTAAGACCGTATCTGCCTGGGTTACTATCTAGATCAGGAAAATAACTTGGCAAAGTGTTTAACTTACCCTTTTTTACCATTAGTTTTTGAGCACCCTTAAGTTCTCGTGGTAATTCTTTTACTTGCAGATCTCCATTTAAAGATTTAACAATTAGATCTCCCATTATTACAAGAGCGCCCATTAGTACCATAGACTGCGCATTGCAGTCTTTTATAAAATTTATAACTTTTTGTTGAGTTTTAATATCTTGCCGCCTACCGGGTTTACCTGTCACTATCAAAGTTTTTATATTCATTTTATAATTTTTATTAGCATATTTTACGTGCTCTAAAATACCTGCATTTTTACTAGTTGTTATTACTCCGGCTACACAAAAACGCACAATATCGGCATTTATTGCATCTACAGTTGCCCTAAACGTACTACCTTGGCCATCTCCCCAAATTACTACTCTTGGTAAATTATTATCACTCATAATTTACTATCTTGCTTGCCAACCTATATCGTGCCTATACTGCATATCGTTAAAATATATTTTTTTGCCATCTGCTTTGTTGCCAATGGCTCTATACACAATATTAGCCGCATCTTTAACGTTACTTGCTGCAGCAGAAACGTATAAAACTCTACCACCATTTGTTTTTATATCTACACCATTAATTACACTTGCCAATTGCACAGTTACGCCACTATATTGATTATTTAAACCATAAATAACATCGCCCTTTTGGGGTGTGTCTTTATATCCATAACCATTAGCTGCAAGACATACAGTTATGGCGGCGTAGTTGCTAATTGCATCAAAATTTTTCATATACGATTTTAAATTACCTTTTGTAGCAGCAATATAAAGTAGCTCATATACATCTACACCAGCATAATTAAGTAACGGTAAAATAACCTGCGTTTCTGGATCACCAAAACGCACATTTATTTCTATTAAAGTTGGATCACCGTTTAGTTCTTCATCTAGCATTAAACCCAAATACATTACACCACCCCTATATTCAATCTTGTCTTTATGCATTTGCGCTAATAATTTAAACGCCATATCATTTATTTTTTTATACTGGCTATCGCTAACTATGCTGCTTGGCACGGGGGCGTATGCGCCCATACCGCCCGTGTTGGGGCCCTTGTCTTTATCTTTAGCACGTTTGTGGTCTTGAGAGAGTGGTAAAATAATATAATCGTCTGGTGATTGCCCAACAACTACCATTGCAGAAACCTCTGGGCCACTGCGCCTGTTAGCAAAATTAATAATTTTTGTGCCGGCACCTCCCGCATAAGAGCCATCTATTAGGCCTTTAACAATTGTTAAAGCTTCTTGTTTGGTATCTGGCAAATATACACCTTTACCGGCGGCTAAACCATCTGCTTTTATAACATAGCTACTAACATTATGATCTTGCACATACTTTAAAGCATCTTTAGCAAGTGTAGATCCTTTTGCAATATACGTACTTGGGTGAGTTACACCTGCATCAATAGCTAACTGCACTGTTGCAGCTTTACTTGCCTCGTATTGAGCAGCCTTAGACCCCACACCAAAAACATTATATCCTTGGCTACGTAAATCATCTGCTAAACCATTCACTAAAGACTGTTCTGGCCCAATTACTATAAATGGTTTATTTTTAGAATTTTTAAAATGTTTTAAACCGTTTTCTAGATCTTTAGAAACTAGAACCTTGGTAACATGTTTTGATAATTTAATTGCTTGTTCTAGTGCAGCTTCTCTACCACCGGTTGCTCCAACTATTAAAACTTCTGCCATATAATCTCCTAAATATTACCTATTATCTTGTACCCATTGCCTGGCATTTTGGAACATTCTTAACCACGGCGAACTATTGCTTGGCCAATCTTTGGGCCGCCAAGAAAGTTGTCGCGACATAAAACTTCGTTCTGGATGTGGCATCATTATTGTTACCCTACCGTCTGTAGAAGTAAAACCAGTTAACCCATTTTGCGAACCATTGGGGTTTAATGGATATTCATTTGTTGGTTGATGATTATTATCAACATATTGCATAGCTGCTAAACCATTTTTTAAACAATATTTTTGTTGGCTATTTGAGCCAAAAACAACCCTTCCCTCTCCGTGCGCCACAGGTACTGGCAAACAAGAACCTTGCATATCTTTAAACAATATTGAGGGAGAATTTAGTATTTTAACAGTAATCAACCGTGCTTCAAACTGTTCGGAAGTATTACGAACAAACTGTGGCCACAAATCTGTTCCGGGTATTAACTCTTTTATTGATGCCAGCATTTGGCAGCCATTACACACACCAAGACTAAACGTATTTTGGCGGTCAAAAAAGTCTTTAAATTGTTGACGTAATTTATTATCTAACAAAATTGATTTTGCCCATCCTCCACCGGCACCCAAAACATCACCATAAGAAAAACCACCACAAGCTGCCAAGCCATAAAAATCGGCCAAGTTAGCGTTACCCATCAATAAATCGTTCATATGTACATCTACCGCACTAAAACCAGCTTTATCAAAAGCAGCTGCCATTTCTATATGACCATTTACGCCTTGCTCTCGTAATATTGCAACTTTTGGCCTAGATTTATAACTATTTTTTAACAATTTAGCATTTACTATTGGTGTGATACCTTTGTCTTTAACATCTAATATTTGTAAATATTCTTGTTTTGCACTAGCTGGATTATCACGTAATTTTTGAATATTATAACTAGTATTTGCCCACCACTGTTCTAATACAACACGATCTTTAGAATATACTTGCTTAGCACCATCTTTTATAGTAATTTTTGTACTATTTTTAAGTGGACTACCAATTGCAAAACTAGAATCAGCTATATAGTTATTAAGCAGTTGTAGCACCGTTTTTTCATCTTTTTTATTTACTTGTATAACTACGCCAAGCTCTTCTGTAAATAATTTATGTAAAGAAGTTTTACCTTTAAGCTTTGAAATATCTAATTTTAAACCCACTTTACTTGTAAATGCCATCTCACACAATGTTGTAAACAAACCTCCGTCTGATCTATCGTGGTAAGCCAACAATATATTTTTACTTTTTAAAAGTTTTATTACTTTAAAAAATGCTTTTAATGTTTGTGGGCTAATATCTGGCGCAGTATCGCCAACTTGTGAATATGCTTGCAATAAGGCAGAACCCCCTAAGCGAGCTTTTCCAAGCCCTAAATCTATTGCAATTAAGCTAGTGGGTGAAGATACATCAAGCAATGGAGTTAATGTTTTATCTACATTATTTACCGGAGAAAACGCACTTATTATAACCGACAGTGGCGATACAACGCTTTTATTTTGTTTGCCGTCTTGCCAGATTGTTCTCATACTTAAAGAGTCTTTACCAACTGGTATAGCAATATCTAAAGATGGGCAAAATTCTAATCCTACAGACTGCACAGTTTGATATAATTTATAATCTTCTTGGCTATAGCCAGCGGCAGCCATCCAATTTGCAGAAAGTTTAATACTAGATAATGCAGGAATATCTGCAGACATAATATTTGTTATGGCCTCTCCAATTGCCATTCTTGCAGACGCAGGACCATTAATTACAGCTAAGGGCGTACGCTCGCCCATTGCCATAGCCTCGCCCTTTTTTGTATCAAAAGCACTTGCGGCTACCGCCACGTCACTAACGGGAACTTGCCATGGACCAACCATTTGATCTTTGGTAATTAGACCAGTAACAGACCTATCGCCAATGGTTATTAAAAACTTTTTACTTGCAACAGATGGTATATGCAACACTCTGTTTGCAGCTTGTGCAATTGTAATACCTTTTAAGTTATCGGCTTTTAAGTTTTGTATTGGAGTTTTAGCAGTTCTTGTCATTCTTGGAGGTTTACCAAACAATAAAGACATAGGTACATCAACTGGCCGCGTGTTAGTAAGTTTATCTGTTAAAACCAATTGTTTTTCTTTGGTTGTATTGCCAACAACTGCAAATGGACAACGCTCTCTACTACAAATTGCAATAAATTTATCTAAATCTTTAGGCTTAACACCCATAACATATCGTTCTTGAGATTCGTTAGACCATATCTCTAAAGGAGACAAACTAGCATCGGCGCTTGGTACGTCTCTAAGCTCAAAAACGGCTCCCAGCCCAGCATCGTTAACTAGCTCGGGTAATGCATTAGATATTCCCCCCGCTCCTACATCATGAATAGAAACAATAGGATTATCTTTACCCATTGCCCAACATGTATCAATTACTTCTTGAGCCCTGCGTTCTATTTCTGCATTACCGCGCTGAACAGAAGCAAAATCTAAATCTTCATCACCACTGCCAGATTCCATACTAGCAGCAGCGCCGCCGCCCAAACCAATAAGCATAGACGGGCCACCAAGCACAATTATTTTATCGCCTGGTTTTAAGCTATTTTTTTGCACATGTTGATCACGAATATTACCCAAACCACCTGCTATCATAATTGGCTTATGATAACCCCATAATTCTTTATCAACTTTTTGCTCAAAAGTTCTAAAATAGCCTAGAACGTTAGGACGGCCAAATTCGTTAGCATAATTTGCAGCGCCAATGGGTGCATCTATCATAATATCTAAAGCAGATGTTATGCGGTTTGGCTTACCATACGACTTTTCCCATGGTTGCTCTGCACCTGGAATGTTTAAATTAGAAACCGAAAAACCAGCTAAGCCCATTTTAGGCTTTGCACCTCTACCGGTAGCGCCTTCATCTCTTATTTCTCCGCCAGTGCCCGTAGCAGCACCCGGAACTGGAGCAATTGCTGTAGGATGATTATGTGTTTCTACTTTAATAACCGCATGAATCTTTTCTTTATTATACTTATATTCATGAGTTACTGGGTCAGAAAAAAATCTTCCAGCTTGCGGGCCAACCATTACCGCAGCGTTATCTGTATAAGCAGACAAAATATTTTTTGAGTTATGATTATAAGTATTTTTTATCATTTTAAATAAACTAATGGGTTGCTCTATACCATTTATGACCCAGTTGGCATTAAATATCTTGTGCCTACAGTGTTCACTATTTACAGCCGCAAACATCATAAGTTCTACATCTGTGGGGTTACGGTTAAGAGCTGTGTATTCTTGGTATAAATAATCTACTTCGTCATCTTCTAGGGCACGACCTAGTTGTTTATTAGCACTTTGCAAATCTTCTTTTGTACCTTTTTTAATATCAAACACAGTTAATGATTTTGGTTTGCCTTCTTTAAAAAGCTCCTTAGTTTGATCAAAAGAAGTTAATACACTTTCTGTCATTCTATCGTGCAGTAGTGGTACAACTTTATATATATCCTCTTTTTTTAAGCCTTTAATATAAAAAGCTATGCCATGTTCTATTCTGTTAATATTAATTAAACCAGCATTATGAGCTATGTCGGTAGCCTTAGAAGACCAGGCCGAGATTGTACCTACACGAGGCACTACAATAAGTAACGTGCCGTTTCTTTCTGCATTATATGGTGCACCATAGTTTAGCAATACTTTAAGATTTTTTTGTTGTTGGTTAGTTAACTTTTTATTTGTGTCTATAAAATGAACAAGCTCTGCAGAAATACTTTTTACACTAGGAACTTTTTTTTGGACTTTTAATAATAAAATATTAACTCTAAAATCTGATAAACCTAATACGCCATTTATAACTTGCACTAGCGTACCTCCAAAGTTTTGCCAGCAAAAATAATATTTAATGGCTTAATAACAACTTGTTTAGGGCCCTTTTGAACACTACCCGCAACCCATGCTTTTATACCAATATTTTTAGCAATTTTAATTACTTTATCTGCCTCTTTTGCGGGTAAATATATAGCATAACCCGCTCCCATATTATAGTTTGAATACATTTCTTCTATAGTATTGCCAGATTTTTGTTGAATAAAATCAAACACGGGCTGTGGCTTATTAACTTTGTCTATTATGTAGCTAAAATCTTTATTACCACGCATTATTTTACGCCACCCGTGACCTGTAATATTTGATAAATAGTGTATTTTTATTTTAGATTTTTGCAATTGAGTTATTAATTTAGCGTACAAAATAGTTGGTTTTAATAGTGCTTCTCCGTAGGTTTGATTATCATTTATTTTTGTAAAATAACCATCCTTTAAACTGTCGGCTATTTTTCTTGTTAAACTAATTCCATTTGCATGAACCCCACTAGATTCTACAAATACAATTGCATCACTATCACTAATATTTTTATCTTGCACTAAATTTATTTTGGGTTTAACAACGCCAAAACCACTACCGGCAAACTCTAAAGAATCTTTACAAACAATACCCGGCAAAGATTGAGTTTCACCCCCTCCCCAAGTTACGCCCGATAAATCACATGCTTTACGCCAACCACCTATAAAGTCTTTTGTTAGCTTATTGTCTACTAGCCAATCGTAAGACCCGGCAGACCAATAGGCATTTAGCACAACAGGTGTAGCACCAACGCTTACTAAATCATTAATAATAGTAGCTACCGTATCTTGTGCGATTGATCCAAAATATGATTTACCAGATTTTTTATATATTTCTTGAGCTATAAGACTTTTTGTACCCAAACCTTCTTGCACTAAAGCCCCATACATATT
>CAYRFD010000014.1:0-19411 GCA_964423475.1 uncultured Candidatus Saccharibacteria bacterium | reverse complement strand
GGAATATCATTTTGCTGTACTGTAATTGCAACTGTAGATTTTGGTAGAACATATATGGCTAAATATAATAGCCCTAAAACCAAAATAAAAATTCCAATACCTAAAAATAATTTTTTCCTAAAAGTATCAAAATTAGGAACAGACATCTTTTTCTTCTTTTTTGTAGATTTTTTAACCACACTATTAGAGGATTTATCGTCTACAGCCTTTGGGGTGGGGCCTATATCATTACTAGTATCAATATCTGCCAGCTCACCTACTGGTTTTGAAGCATCTATAACGGGATCTTCTGCATCTAGCGGGATAGGTTCTGCTAGATCGGTTTTATCATCTAGGGTAGCGGCTGCTAACTCTGGGATAAATGGTTTAGATTGTAAATTCTTTGCTACGTACACGCTGGCCGCGCCTGCTATTGGTAACAAAGCCTGCTCGGTACTAATTAATACTATGCTTTTTTTGGCATTAGTGGCGGCTTTGTTAAGAATTTTCATATTAACCGAACTATGAAGCATTGTACATCGTTTTGGTAAAACCAAAGCAACCACCTTAGACTTACTGGCTACAAGCTTATCTGCTATTACCGCAATCTCATCATCTGCCTCTATGTAAATTACATCTTTTTTCATATTTTTAATAACCTATTAAAGCGCCCTTTTATAGTTTCGGCATCTGATTCAAACTGTAAAACCGTATCCATACCTACCCTTAATAGCCCCATAGCTGTAATTAAAGTATGATCTTTAACTAAATCGGTTGCATCTGTAATTCCACTAACTTGGCTGGGCATAATGAATTGTATTTTAGGTTTTTTACTAAATGGTAATTCTTTATACCAGTTGGCCTGCTCTAACTCATCTTGTATAAGTTGTAAGCTAGAACCACCTCCACATAATAAAATTCTGTTAGGTAGATGGTCTAAATTGCTAAATTCTTCTAGTGCTAAGCTTACGCCACTTATCCATACCATAAGTGTTTTAGATAGTGCTTGTTCTACTTGTTTTTTCTTTGTGGACGATAACGAACCCCCGTCTAAGCTAAGTTTTAATGCTTCTGCTTGTTCGTATCCAAAAGAAAAGTCACGTTCTACAGATTTTGTATAACTTCTACCACCAATACCAAACATTATAGTGCCTTCAACACCACCCTCGTTTACCACTGCAATATCGGTTGTGCCTCCGCCAACGTCTATTAGTATTGCGCTAATATCCGCGTTTGGATCATCGCCAATAACTGATCTAGCCACAGCAAAAGGCTCGGCAGCAACAGTTAATAAGTCTAGATCAAGCTGATCGGCAACTCGTTCTATTGCACCAATATGTACCATGGGGGCAAAAGCCGTATAAAGTTGAACATGTACGTCTTTACCGGTAAATCCTATTGGGTTAGTTACCATGTAACCATCTATTTCTATAGAAATTAAAGCACTATTTACAAGCTTTAAGGCAATATCCTTGCCGCCCGTTTCTAATGATAACTGTTTTTTTGCCTTTTCGTGGGCGCGTTCTTGAACAAGCGTAAATATTTGATCAATTTCTGCAATGTCAATTTCTTTTTGTGGATCTTTTCTGGTAACCCTAACGTTTAAAGTAGAGCCCTTTACTAGCTCCCCAGCTATACCCACAACTGCGCTACGTCCACTAACGCCAGCCTGGTGCTCTGCCTGCGATAAAGCCTGATCACAATTTGCAACCACTGCAGCAATATCGGCAATTGCACCTGCTTGCATATCTGTTTGGCTTTGATGTGCTTTACCAACACCAATTATTTCTAATCTATTATTATCATCTACACGAGCAATTAGTGCTTTTACAAATTCTGTGCCAATATCCAGACCAATCATCAGCCTATCATGATTTTCTTGCCGCTGAGGCTGATCTCTATTTTTTTTGGTTCTAAATTTTTCAAGCATATACAATATAGTATCACAAAACCAATGATACTGTTAAGAGATGGTAGCTAATTTACGATGGCACCACCAAGTACTTTTTCTTCATCGTATACTACTATTGATTGTCCGGGAGTAATTGCCCTCACAGGATCTTTAAAAGTAATTGTACGCAAAGAGCTATCAAACGCTGCATCAACTAAAGGTGCGCGATATCTACTACGTATTTTATAGGTTTTTAGTGCAAAAGGAGGCTTAGCAATCCAATAAGGGCTAGATACTTTAACGCTAGACTGCCAAAGCTTACCGTCATCTATTTGAGAAGTAACATAAACAATATTTTTTTGCATGTCTTTAGAAACAACATACATTGGTAAACCACCGCCAACACCAAGACCATGACGCTGCCCAATTGTATAAAATATAGCTCCGTCATGTTCTCCAATTGTTATGCCAAATTGATCAATTATTGGCCCGGGTTGTGATACAACATATTGTTTTAAAAATTCTTTAATACCTACTTTTCCTACAAAACATATTCCCATGCTTTCTTTTTTATTTGCAGTAATTAAACCAAATTTTTTAGCTTCTGCCTTTACCTGTTTTTTAGTACTTTCTCCCAAAGGAAAATATGTTTTTAATAATGCACTATGCGGTGCTCTATATAAAAAATAACTCTGGTCTTTTGAGCTATCTATGCCCGTATACAATTCTCCGTTTATAGACCGTGCATAATGACCGGTAGCAATTGCATCGGCACCGTTTTCTAACGCTGTTTCAAAAAAAATCTTAAATTTTATTTCTTGATTACACATGATATCTGGGTTAGGTGTACGGCCAATTTTATATTCTTCTATCATATATTTAACAACTTTATCAAAATACTGTTTCTCAAAATCAAACATAACAAAATCGATTCCAAGCTGAACAGAAACACGCTTAGCATCCATATAGTCTTGCCTCCATGGGCAGCTAAAGCCTGGTAAATCTTTACTCCAGTTTTTCATATATGCACCAACTACATTAAAGCCCTGCTGCTTCATTCTTAAAGCTGTAACAGAGCTATCTACACCACCGCTTAAACCTACAAAAACAGTCTTCACGGTACTATTGTATCAAATCTACTCAAAGGGGTGTTCGCCACGAGATAGTTTATGTTTAATTCTAGATACAGAATAATTTTTACCCAAATAAAACGACAAAAGCATTAGAGGGATAATTATAATTAAAGATTGCCATAAATAATCTTTAGTATCATTACAAGCATTATTGTTATTTGCATTAGTAGATTGGTCTATAGCTGTTTCACCATTTACAATTACAGTAATCTGTAAAAAACCTATGTTACCTTCTGAATCTGTTGCTTTAATTAATACTCTGTATATACCAGCTTGTTTATAAGTATGCTTTATCTTAAATTCACCCGGAGTTGAAACAACATATACATCATTTATATCACCTTCTCCCCAATCAACAGAAACGGCATAGGGTGCTTTACCGCCACTGATTGTTATTGGCCAAAATAACTCTTGCCCAGGATTGGTTCCTCTTCTAGCAAAAACAGATGTCATAATTATTCGCTCTGTTATACCCACTCTGCGAGACGAATCATTAAATATTACAGATACTATATTAGAATCTGGACCGGCTTGATCTAGATCATCATAATGACGAGCTACTAGCTCATTTGCCCCAGTAAATAAATCAATCAATATGCTGTAGCTTCCGTTTTGACAAATTGCAGAGCCACTAAAAACATTATTCTTAAATAATTTTACCAATAAACCGCTGGTGCATAAACCTCTAACTTCTTGGGGAATATTTGTTAATACTTGACCACTTGTTGGCGTAGAAATTGTAGGCGAACTTGTTGGCGCTGGAGCGCTAATTTGACCCTGTAAACCAATACCGCCAGTTTGAGGGTTTTCAAACTGAGCATTAACTTTAGACAACCCAAAAACAAAAAATATTAAACAAATAATGCCAATTATCCAAAGCCCTTTTGTAAAAATTAATTGCTTTTGCATTATTAAATTCTTTATATTATCACCACCCCAATATTTTTAACTTTAAAATAACTTTTCAGATTAACGACGGTGCTTAATTTTATGATTTTTGCGCTTACTTAAAGCTTTAAAAATTAATATTGCAATTACAATAAGTACTATCAAAAAAGCACCAGCTACTATTACAAGCCACAAAGGTACAACCCAAAAAGTATTATTAGCAGTTAATAAGTTTCCGTCATTACCGTAACCTAAGTTTGCAGTTATTGTATATTTACCAAAAAAATTACTATATTCTAAATCATTAACAAATTTTCTGGTACTATTTGGTAAAACGTTAGCCCGAGGCTCTCGATCATTAAACTCAAACTGTTCAACACTATTACCTTTACTATCTAATATTTGTATACGACCAAATGGTTTAACATGAATATTACCATTATTATTTAAGCGTGTTACTATTTGTATCTTGTCTCCACCACCTATAAAGAAACGCCCGTTAGACCCATCTTTGGCGGCCGTAAATTCTGTAATACTAAGAGACTCATTTATAGCCCCGGGTACAGTAACCATAAATATAGTACCTACACTAGCGTTCAAATTAACATTACTAGAATCACTACTATTAGTAACAGACTCTACCCTAACCACTCCATAATATCCCCCTGGAGACGAATTTTGAGGCACAGTTATTAATACAGGCACCTTAACGTAAGAATTAGCTGGAATATCTACACTGCCAAGATCACCAACAAGTGCTTTAAAACTATTAGCCGTAGCATTTTTATCTGTATCAAATATAATTCTTGGTTGGCCGCTCTCATCAATAGAAGATTCAAAATCATTTGCAACAATCTTTGCAGTAACTTGAACAGCGGTTGGGTTATATATACTTATTTCTGCCTCTGTAGAACTACCGGCATCAACGGTTTTTTCAACAATAACGGGAGATATTCTAAAACCCGAGCTTGTTTGCTCTTGAGCTAAAACACCACTTGCAGTAATAAACAATACGGCTAATGCTGTCACCACAAAACTACTAATAATTTTTATTCTCATTAAACCCTCTCTTAATTTATTTACTCATTATATAAATAATAGCAAATCATAAACAATATTCCTACAACATTGCTAGTGCAGTATACAAATAAGTAGCACTGTAGACTCCTGGGCGCTGGTTGCGCGGTACATTAACTATATAAGAAACAGTAAATTTTCTATCTAAAGTGGCCTCATTACTATACACAATGTAATCACCACTATTAAATTTATATTCGTTAGCAGAACCATAATCTTGATTTATAACACCCGACCCAGCCCCAACCGGTTCTTCGCCAATACTTGGTACATTATTTTTTCTTAAATTAATACCAAACTGACTTAACCCAAATTGAGAGAACCGTTTATCTTGTAGCGCGTTTATTGTGTTACTCCCAGAAGCTGGTGCAGAGCCCTTAACTGCAACATTAAAACCCGACCCTGCATTTGTAGCTACAATAAACTGAGAAGTTCCCGTACTAGTCTTGTTGCTAGATAACTCTCCCATATCAATAAAATTGCCTACAGAATTGTTGCATTCCAGCCCCGATACAACAATACCTACACATAAATACAGGTAAGGAGGAACAACAGTATTTAGGGCCACTGAAGAAACAATCGCAAAAGTAACACCACCCGAATTTAAAGTAGCCCCACTTGCATCTTGTGAGCTAAAGGTTTGTATGCGGCCAAAATAAGTACCTTTATTTAATGGGTTTGTAACTCCAGACAATGTTAAACCAATAGATTGAGCCCCAATAGCAGTTGCGGGGCGTGAAAATATTACAGAATTGACAGTTGGGTTAGAATAAACTCCAAAATCATTGGGCCCAGATTGGCTAGACAGAATAGCATTTTGTATATCAAAGCCATTTATAGGTTCACAAAAAGTATTAATAAATGGCGAATTTGCGCAAAATGTAACTTTAACAGAACCAATAATTTCTGATTGATCAGATACATCAAAGCCCATACTATATTGAACATTAGTTGCACCAGCAGACGAATTATCAATTTTTAAACTTCTAGAAGGCAAAATAGTTTGGCCAAATATAGTAAAACTACAAAAAAATATACTAACTAATACAGATAAGGTTACACAAAAAGATAATATGCTTATACTTTTATTTGCCATACAACTACTATAGCAGTAAGCATTGTATACCGCTTTATTTAATATGTACCTGTAGCAATAAAATTAAGCCCAATTGTATAGAGCGAAGCTTGAGTTGTTAGGGCCGCTTTAGCAGCAAAATTTAGGGTATTTTGCTCTTCTGCCTGTGGACCAGCAGTAGTAGCCATAGTATCTCCATAAGTAGAAGTTACATTATCTGCATTAACGTTACCCGTAGAATCCCAACCATGTTGGCCAGCAGCACAGGCATAAGGTGTTGCAGCTGTTACATTAGCGCTTGCAGGAATAACCCTTAGCCCAAATTGCTCAACAGAAGTAGATGTACTGTCTGCCGTACAAACACCATTACCAGCTCCATAAGGATCAATAGTAAAAGCACCGGCCGTTAAGGTTGGGTACGCCGTGGCCGGGTTAGCCGGGTTAAAGCCCCTCATTCTTACAGTAACTCCACCTAATGCATTGCTTGCAATACCAAATTTTGCATCTGCCGTAGATACTGCCGTAGTAGTTAATGGTGTATTTGCATCTGGTATGTTAACTGCAGTACCTGTTCCGTTAGAACAAGTTGTTCCTGTTGTATATACACAAAATGTAATTTGCTCTTGCACTTTAGCAGAAACCGTTAAACTTTGTGTTGTACTGAGCGCAATTCCACCGTAATCTACATAGCCTGCCTGAGCTATTCCGTTGGTTGCTAAATAGCTGGCTACCTGGGTATTATCATTAAAAGTTACAATTCTACCATAATATGTTCCAACCTGATTACCGGCAGTAACGGTATCTACATCAGAAGGGTTAGAAACGCCACTCAAAACTATAGTAACAGTATCATTAGCGGCAGTAGTCACACCTGTAGCATTGGTTAGAGTAAAAGTTCTACCAGCATTTAACAAACCGGCCGTCCAGGTTGCTACGTTGTTTGCACCAACGGTTGCAGAGGTAACTGTAGGAGTACCCCATGTAAAACTTGTTGGTGCTATGCAAGCAACCCCAACTATTGGGCTAGAGTTACCAGAACATATATCTACTACTATACCTTTTAGGTTAGGCGATGTACTTGCTGTAGCAATATTAAACTTTATAGTATATTGAACGGCTGTAGCCCCTGTGGCAGAATTTGTCATTTGTATAGAACGGCTCTGAACTTGCCCAGCATCTGCTTTAGCTGTAAGAATATTCATTAAACTTAAAGATATTACACTTACAAACACCATAATAGCAAATAATAAATACTTTGATTTTATGCCCGAAATGTTAGTTTTAAACATAATTCCTATTCAGAAGTTATTTATATTTTATATACATATTCACAATAGCATAAACATTTTATTTGTGCAAACACAATTTTTATTATATTTTAGTATGTTGCCGTTGCTACTAATGATTGATCCATTGTATATACACCAGATGGGGTTAAGTTAGATACATTCATAATGTATGTAATTGTATATTGGGTTACTCCACTACTCTTATTGCTAAAAGCAATGTTGTCGTTTTTATTATATTTATACATATTTGGCGTATCATATCCAGGGCTTACTTGCCCATAGCTAAAAGAAGCGTCGGGGATCTGTACAGGATCGGCTCCTATAGTATTGGGAGCTGTATTAGCACGTAAATTCATACCAAACTGTTCCACACCAACAGTTGGTGGGGTTGGTGAATTTGGAGTAGCCATTGTATAAGAACTATTTTTTGGTGGATCGGACACGGTTTGAACAACATAGCCACTAGACAAATAGGCTTTTACCGTAAATGTAGTACTACCACTAGAGGTACTTGCTACACTTTGTGTTCCTAGATCAACCGCAACCTGGCTAATCGTAAACTCTAAAAATGGTACGTCTGTAGTGGTATACCCACCATATATCTGGTACAAGCTACTACCTGAATTACCAACCACAGTATCACCAAGACTAGCTCTTGCATTATAATTTGCAGAATTTGCGTCTGTTACTCCACCGGCCCCAAAATACACCTCCTCTACGCCATAAGAAGGCGAGGTATGTTTGGGCTGAGCATATGTATTAGATACTATACAAAAAGATAAAGTAAGCATTAACAATCCAATAAATAACATATTGTTTATTGAACTTGTTACATAATTAATCTTTTTATAATATTTATTGCTGTGTAGCATATAATTATAGTAGCATTTATAAGCTATCTATCAAACAAACATTAGCGTTTATAACAGATATATCGTATTATAGAATATAATGAAACCTTGTAATACTATTATTAAATATGGAAGATAAACAACCACCCCAGCAACTAGAAGATTCTCATCTAGACAGCCCCGATACAGTAGTTTCTGCTAGTAATAGCAGTGTTGCGGCTAGTGAATCGTTAGATACTCCAAGTGCAAACAAAAATAATCAAAACGGTTTAACAGACTCAGATAAAATACGTTTTATACCAAAAACAAAATTAATACAAAAATTTCAAGACAAAATTAAAAACGTTAATATTTATCTTTTATTGTTTATTGTAGTTTTAGCAATAGCTGCTACTCTTGTATTTATAAATTACCAAAATTCTAATAAAACTAAGGATTTAGCTACAATAAATGGCCAAGAATTAAGCCAAGAAGAACTACAAAAACTCAGTTCTACTGATCAACAAATTGGAGACGCTAAACAAACCCTAACAATATCTTCTAACGCAGTTTTTAATGGTAGAGTACTAGTAAGAGAAAACCTAGATGTAGCCGGAACAATTAGGGTGGGTGGGGCATTGAGTTTACCCGGAATAACTGTATCTGGAACAAGCTCATTCGAAAACGTGCAAATTGCCAGCAATCTTGCAATTACTGGTAATACATCAGTACAAGGAGCATTAGCCGTACAACAAAACCTAACCGTTGGCGGAAGCGGTAATTTTGCAGGACAAATTACGGCGCCATCAATTAGTGTAGATAGACTAATATTAAATAGTGATTTACAAATAAATCGCCATATAGATGCCGGTGGTGGTACACCAGCAGTATCTAGGGGTGGCGGGTTAGGCGGTGCGGGTACCGCAAGTTTAAGCGGTACAGATACAGCAGGCACAGTTAACTTAAATTTTAGCCCCGGATCAAGCCCAGGAACACTGGCAAATATTACTTTTTCTGCACCGTTTAGTCAAACTCCACACGTAGTTATAACACCAATAGGTGCTGCCTGTGCTAGTATTGGTTATTATATTAATCGTTCTACAACTGGCTTTAGCATAAATGCAAATAGTTCAGGTGATCCAAGTAGTAGTTGCGCATTTGATTATATAACTATAGATTAAATTAATTATTATCTAAACATCTAAAAAAACTACTACATCATTTTTTTTAATCTGCATTATGCCTTTACTAATCTTTATCATTATAGGTACTGCATGATCTTCATCTTTTCTAATTGTGATATTACAAGGGCTTAATAATGTTAAAAAATTATGATGATTAGCTAAAACATCAAATGGTCCAGTACTATTAACCGCAGATACACTTTTTACCTCACCATCAAAATATACATTAAATGGGGCATATATTTTTAAGTGAAAAAGTTTTGTTTTACTATTACTTGCTTCTTTAGATTGTTCTTGGTCATTATTAGAGCTATTTAACTGCATATTTACTTATTAATTATTTCTGAAATACCCGCTAATGTATCTTTTCTAGTAAAATATTCACCTTCTAAACCGGTTAATTTTTCTGTAACAAACATATTTTGGGTAAAATACTG
Organism: uncultured Candidatus Saccharibacteria bacterium; assembly: GCA_964423475.1. Taxonomy (GTDB): domain Bacteria; phylum Patescibacteriota; class Saccharimonadia; order Saccharimonadales; family CAIOMD01; genus JAUPVN01. The sequence goes on along the minus strand of CAYRFD010000014.1, from coordinate 9,628 downwards.
TATAAGTTTTATTGCTTTTGCATATTCTGCCCTATCCGCAGGAGAAAGTTCACTTTCGCCAATAATTGCAATAATTCCTTTTAACTGTTCATATTTTTGTAAAACTGCCTGCACCTTAACGCTTAATTCATAGTGCTCTTCGCCTACAATATCTGGAGAAAGCAAACTAGAGGTTGTTAAACTTAAATCTACGGCCGGCCTAATACCTTGTTCAGCAACTTTTCTACTTAAAACTATAGTAGAGTCAAGCTCGTGAGAAATTGCTTGCACCGCAGGATCAGACAAATCATCGGCCGGAACGTAAATTGTTTGCATACTAGTAATAGAGCCGTTTTCATTAGAACTTAATCTATCTTGCAAAATCTTTACATCAGAAAATAAAGTTGGCTGATATCCACCCTCACTTGGTATTTGATCCATAATAGTTGCTAACTCGTTTTTGGCTTGCACAAATCTATACATATTATCTGCAAAAAATAATATATCTTTTTTTTGCTCGTCTCTAAAATACTCTGCCATTGCGGCGGCCGCAATAGCAACTAAGCTTCTTTGTGCGGGATTCTCGTTCATTTGGCCAAAAAGCATACATGCATTTTTTAATAAATCATAATCAACTAAAGTCTCATAAAGTTCGTGGCCCTCTCTTACCCTTTCTCCAACACCCGCAAAAAAAGACAAGCCATTACCGCTTCTTGCAATATTATGAATAAGCTCCATTGTAAGAACAGTTTTTCCTACACCAGCACCACCAATAACTCCAGTTTTTCTACCTTTTACAAACGGAGTAAAAAAATCAATCACCTTAATTCCGGTCTCTAATATCTCTGGTTTACTAACTGTAAATGAAGTACTCTTTTTTGCTAAAGTTAGTATATTACGCTTTGGTACATCATCACTTAACGGTTCTTTGCCATCTAGGGGTTCGCCTAAAGCGTTAAAAATACGCCCAATTACTTGATCACCAACCGGTATTTCAATACCCTTACCCATAATATTTACTGGCATTGCTTTTTGAATGTTTTTACTTGATCTTAAATTAATACAATTAGCAACCGTATCACTTACCAAAGACTCAACTAATAATAAACTTTTTTCTTTATTCTGAACTTCTAAAATCTCGCCTATTTCTGGCATATCTTGGCTAAATTCAACCCTAATTACCAAGTCTTTTACAACAATTACTGTGCCTGTTTTCATACGTGCGAGGCCTTTCTCATCCCATTTATTACTTCTTTAAGCCTTTCATCTTTGATAGCTCTTTTTGCCCTGTTTTGCGTTAACGTAAGATCAGATAAAGTGTCTGATGCTCTATCGTGTGAAATTGTCATTGCCTGAAATCTACTGGCATACTGTGCTAATTTAGATTCTAAAATAACTTGGCTAACAGCTATGTACATCATAGATCTTTCTAAATGGTCTACTACGGCAAAGGCACTTGGCTCAAATATATAAGTAACTTCGTTAATAATCTCATCTGGTTTTTCTGCATCTTTACCCTGTTCTTCTACGGCGGCCTTAAGAGAGATTTGTTTTACATCTTGAACGGCTAAAGAAACGTATGTCTCATAAAAAACTACAGTGGATGCATACATTTGGATTTCTTTAATAATAGGGGTTACATTAATATTTTGATCCTTAGAAGGTAGCTTAAAATATTTTTTAAAAGCCACACCTCTTTGAGACAATAAAATCGCTCCATGATGACCAATCACTATAATATCGTTTTTATCTTTATTATAAGATTTAAGCATCCAACCAATTAGTTTTTGGTCTATATAACCACTTAACCCTGCCTCTGCTGTAATAACAATATATAACTCTTTGTCTATTATTTTTTGTTGATCTAACTCATGATGCCCAAAATTAAAAACAGAACCCACCCTAATTTGGCTATACATCTGCCATAGTCTATCAAAAAAAACCTCACTCTGTTGCACCTGATTTTTAATTTGCATTATCCTCATACTAGCTATGCCCTCAAAAACACTAGTTAAGTCAAAAAGAGTTTTTGTGCTATCTATATCTATCTGTATGTCTTGAGGACGTCTCATTTTTGCATCCTAATTAAACTTTGTTTTTTAAGTTCTGCCTTAACGTCATCATAGTTTGAATCATCATCTTTTATCTGCCAAGCCGCATCATTTGCCTTAGACTTTAGTATAGTGATATCAAGTTTTTCACCCTCTTTTAAATCTAGAACAATCTCAAACATTAATTGCTGTGCATTTAAAATAAATGTTTCTGTTGGGCTTTGCGTTAAAAGTAAAAATATTAGTTTACCAGTTTGAAGATCATTTTTTGCATCTAGTGCAAGTTCGGAGCCAAAATGAGAAAACTCTAAAGCCTGCCTATAAAGACCAAGGGTTTTCATGACTCTAGCGGCAATGCTATGCTGACGCTTATTGTGCCCTACCCCACCAACACGCGTTACACTTAGGCCGGTATTAAGTGCTGGCCTAACGCTGTCTCTAAAAATCGCCATATCAAGTATCCACTGACCATCTGTGATAGACATTATGTTGGTTGGTAAATATGCAGTTATATCACCCCCAGCAGCGTGCACTATTGGTAATGCTGTAAGTGTTTTCTGGTTCTTGGCAAGTCTACCTGCTCGCTCTAACAAGCTGCTGTGTGCATAAAACATATCACCAGGATAAGAATCTCGCCCAGGGCTTACTCCAGACAAAAGAGCCAGCTCACGATGCGCCATTGCATGGCTAGTTAAATCATCATAAATAATTGTTGCATCTAAATCTTGATCTTGCCAAAAATATTCTGCCATAGCACAGCCAACATAAGGAGCTAAATAACTTAAAACTAAAGATTCAAATAGTGTAGATACAATAACTATGGTGTTTTGAAGGGCATTTTTAGCTTCTAATCTACTTAGCAATAAGTCAACATCGGCACGTCTTTTTGCAATCAAAACATAAATAGTTACAATATCTGTAGTATTTTGGTGCAATGCCAGTTGTGTTACAAGGGTACTCTTACCAGATTTGCTATCTCCCAATAGTGCCATGCGCTGGCCCTTTACAATAGGAAACAAGCTATCTATAGCGGTTACACCAGTTTCTAGCTGATCAGATAGTTGTTTACGCTCAAATATAGGAGGCGCCTTACTAAAAACAGCCCTTGTAGCACCAGCCGCTATTGGGCCTTTGCCATCTAAGGGTTCTCCCATTACGTTTACAACTCGTCCTACATAATCTTTACCAACCTTACAAACAAGCTCATCGTGTTGCATAACTGCCGTAGACCCAACTAAAAGTGGCCTATTACCAAGATGCATAACCTCTACATAATCTTCATAAATATAATTAACAAATCCCTTAGATCCGTCGTCAAATAAAACTAGACTATGCTGATTAACAGGATGCATCCCCTTTAACTTAACTAAAAAACTATTAACGCTAATAACCTCACCAATAGGGTGGCCTTTTTTAACTAAAAAATCAAAATGCTTAGACGCCACTGTATAACACCTGTTGAAGTTTATTACTTTGTTCATAAAGATGTCGTCTTAAGCTAAAATCAAACTGTTTGCTTGGTGTTCTAACAATTATTCCCGCCGCAATAGATGGCTGCAAACCAATTTGAACAACAATGTTTGGGTCTACATTTTGTCTAAACCAAATAACTAGCTTACTTACACAGTTTAAGTTTGGCTCTACCGGAAAACTAATATGAATAACAACAAGTTTTTCTTTAAAAACAGACAATGCTTTTAGCAGTAAATCACAATCTTTTTTATTACTTAAATCTATAGAATTTTGTACGGCAAAATCTTTTAGCTGATCAGACACGGCGGTTGTCTCATTTTTATCTTTTCTAATTTTGTGCTGTATCTCTTGAGTACAGTATAAATCTAATTCTCTATACAAACGCGTTACGTCTGCTTTACTAGCAATAGAGTCTGTTAATTTAAGTTCCATTTTTTATATCCTCGATAATTGCCTGCTTGTTTTCTTCTAGATATCCAAAAATATAATCAAGCTGAGATGTCATATCAATTTCATTGCCTATAGCCTCTAGTATGTAATGATTTACAATATCTGCCATGTTCTTTTCAAAATGGGCCAAAATACGAGCTTTTTCTTGTGCGGCTTCTTCGCTCATTTGTTTTTCTAGCAATATACGTTGTTGTTCTATTACTGTTTTTGTTTTATCTATACTTTCTAGAGCTAAATCTTTAGCCGTAGTAATAGATTCTTCGTACTTAGAAAACTCTTCTTGCAAAACTCGCATAATTTCTGTTTTCATATATTCGTTCAGCTGAGAGGTAGTTAACCTTAAATCTTGTTGCAAAAACATGGCGTTTTCGCCAATAATTTTTTCAAAATGAAGTCTACCCCTGTTTCTTAGCTCTTCTCTAAATTCATCGTCAAATATTCTTTCTACACCCTCTTGTGCCACATCAGAAAGCTGAGTGTTTACAAGCGCTCCAGATTGATCAACTGGTTTTTTTGGCTTAGTTGAAAACCAAATAATAACTAAGGCAATAACAATTATTAGCCCAGCGGCTACTGCAGATATTGCTATTATTAAACCATTATCCATATTTACCCACCTTTATAATGCTAAAGCTTTAATATTAAGTATACGCCAAAAAATCCAGATAATAAAATTAGTATCCCAACTAAAACAACTTGTAGCAAACCTCGCATAATTGCATTTTTGCCTAACGGATTACGTCCAATAGATACCATACCCCCCCTAACGGCACTGTAAATAATGCTGCCCGCAATTGCAGAAGTAACTATAATTATAAACATACTAATGTACACTTTGGTTGCATTAACCGGTTTGCCTGCAACAGCTTCTGCGGACTTTCTTAATGCTTCTGGCAACGAAGTATTATTTTTCATTAAAGGGTTTTTACCAACAGCAATATCTACAATAATCATACCTACACTTAATTGTTGTTCTTTATTTGATGCATCATTAACAGTAATAACAGATTTTACAGTGCTCTGGTTAGAGGCATCAAATTCTTCTAGGGCTTTGCCAATCACGATATCATTATTTTTACCGGCATTCATACCAATGCCCTTTATAGCAGAAGGAGAGATATAGTCTCCAATTTTTATTGGCCCATTTTGGCTACTAACTAAAACCGGAAAACGACCTCCGCTAGCAACATAAACCTTTTCTTCGTCGCTACCTAACAACACGGCAGATTCATTTGCACCAATTATTACACCGTGTAATTGATTTGCTTGGTCAGAATTAACTGGCTCTACCTTGCGAGGATCATCATTTTTTAAACCTACAAGCATACCCCTTTGTAATATAACATCAGAACTATAGCCCTGTGTTACGGTTGGAGAGCTAGCAAAAATAGGTACTCCATAAAGAACAAGCACCGCTAATATAGCACTGCAAAATATATATGTTTTAAGATTTTTACGTTTTATCATACAAATATAATATTGTTTATTTATGTTAACAGTATAACGCTAATGATTATTACTTTACTAGCTGTAAAATAGTTTTACAAAGTAAAGTGCAAGAATCTTTAGTTGTACTTCGCCCTAAAGTTATACGTATAGTACTTTGAGCTTGTGTGTCACTTAGCCCAATTGCCTTTAAAACGTGCGAAGGCTCGTCGTTACTAGCACTACAAGCAGAACCAGTAGCAACAATAAAACCCTGTTCATCTAGTTGCATTAGTAAGCGTTCGTTATCTATGCCATTAACTGTAATATTTATGTTATTAGCTAGCCTTTTGCTACCTTTTGGCCCGTTTAACATAATTTTAGGCAATTTTAATAACTCATTTATTGCTTCGTCTCTTATTTTACCAAGACGCTTAACCTCACTTTTGGCATTACTTTTAGCTTGTTCAAACGCCGTGGCAAAACCAATACACTGAGCAACGTTTTCTGTGCCACTACGCAAACTATATTCTTGGCCGCCACCATAAATTAGTGGTTGCAAATTTACACCAATTTTTTTAAATAAAACCCCACTTTGTTTGGGGCCATATATTTTACCACCATTAAAAGTCATTAAATCTACACCCAAACGAGAAATGTTTATATCGCAATAATTTACTGCTTGGCAGGCATCTGTATGCACGTATAACGGTACTTTATTGCCACTTTTTTGGCGTTCTTTTCTAACTTTAGCAACTAATTCTACAATATCTTTTATAGGTTGCAGTACACCAATCTCATTATTTGCCATCATCACAGATATTAAAACTGTTTTATTGTTAACTAGCTTGGCAAGTACATTAACATCAACAATACCCTTTTCATCTACGTTAGCAATTTTTGCTTTATAATTTTTAGCTGGCAATAATACAGAATCATGCTCTATGGCAGATACAATTAACTCTGCGCCAGGGTTTAGAGCCATTACCCCAGATATTGCCAAGTTGTTTGCTTCTGTTCCACCGGCTGTAAAAATTATTTCTGTTGGTTTGGCCCCAATATTTTGGGCCACAAGCCAACGAGCATTATCTAAACTAGCTTTAACATCTTGCGCAGCTAAATATATAGCGCTTGGGTTATAAAATTTTTCACTAAAAAAAGGCTGCATTGCAGCCAAAACTTTTGGCAACATAGGCGTAGCTGCTGCGTTATCAAAATAATTACTTAAATCTGCCATTTACTTTATATTACAGTACTAAGCACGGCCAAGGCCAGCATACATGCCATCTATAATTTTTTCTTTATAAAGACGTGCTGCCTGCAATAAATGTTGAGCCTCGTTATTGCTAACTTTTACGTATTCGCCTTTGTTTTGGCATTTGTAAACGCCGTCTGGCCTTACATCGTATCTGGTGGTTTGCGATACTTTATTGCCCTGTTCATCTTTCCATTCTTCGTGCCATACCCAAGTTCTCTCGTCTATGCACAAAAATTCACGATACCTACCAGCTGGTATTTTGCCAAACAAGGTTCCGCCAATAACAGCCTCTTGATGTATAAGCTCGCGGTATCGTTGTTCGCGCTTGTGCTGTTTAGTTTGCTTAGAAGATTGTAATAAACTTAGTAATTTCATAATAAATATCTACGCCGCTTTAGCCATATCTTTTTTAGTACTATTTTCTCTGTCTAATAATTGCTTAACCAAACCCAAAACATAGGCAACGTGTGCGTCTGTCGGCTCGCCTTCTAAAATATTAGGTTTATTTGTTGGCACTGCTTGTGCTAACAACCCGATACCTGCTTTTACTATTTTATCTCTAGATTCTGCTAATTCTTTTTCAAAAATAAGATATTCTTGCAATTCAAACGAATTACCAGGGATTTTACCAGAATATGCAACTTTATCTAAAACTTTGATCATAACAACCCAAAAATTATCCTATTTTAAGCCGAAAAGGCTTTGTGCATTGGCTGATGTTACAGATGCCAGCTCAGACAAATCTTCGCCACGCAATTCTGCTATAAACGCACCAATCACACTAATGTTCTTTGACTCGTTTATTGTACCACGTAATGGCTTTGGTGTCAAGAAAGGCGCATCTGTTTCTAACAATAATTTTTCTAGCGGTACTATTTTGGCGGCCTCTAGTTGGTTTTGATCTTTTGTAAAAGTCATAATACCGTTTAAACCAACATATAAATCTCTTTTTAGTACTTGTTTTAATTCTTTATTAGATGCGCTAAAGCTATGCACAACGCCTCTTATACCACTAAAACTATCATAAACCGGCCAAAAATCATCAAAGCCGTCGCGTACATGAAAAACCATTGGCAAATTATTATCTAGCGCCAGTTGCATCTGAAATTCTAGTGCAGCTATTTGATCTTTTTTGCTAGAATAATTATAGTAAAAATCTAAACCACATTCACCTATTCCTACAATTGATTTTTCTGGTAATAAAGTAGCCAAAGCATCATAGGTTTTTTGGCCAAGTTTAGCATCGTGCGGATGCAGGCCAATTGTTGCCCAAGTATCATCTGTTTTATTAGCATACTTAATGGCTTCTTGGCTGGTTTTTACATCTGTACCAACGCAAATAATTTTAGTAACACCCGCCGCGTTAGCTCTGGCGCGTGCTTCTTTTTTAGGCAAAGCATAATCAGCCTCATGCATATGGCAATGAGTATCTACAAAATTTATCATTATATTATTTTTGAGTTGGTTTTTCTTGTTCTTTAGGAAATAGCGGTTCTTCTAGTGGGCGCACAATACCGTCTTTAAACATTACTGCAATTTTGGCTGATGTATCTGGCAAAAATGGTGCCAACAGTGCAGCAATTTCTAACAAATTGCTAACACACAATGCTAAAACTTCTTGTAAATGCACGGTATCTCCTTGTTTTGCTATTTGCCAAGGTTTTACGGCATCTATATATTGGTTTAATCCCCTTACTTGCTCCCAAACTTCTTCTAAGGCTCTATCAAAACGGCATTCTTGCAAGGCAAGCTGATATTCGTGAATATCGTGTTCTGCCGGTGGAACCTCTCCTATTATATTATCCTGATATTTGCTAATCATGGCGGCTACACGGCCAACTCCATTGCCAAGTTCGTTAGCAAGTTCGTTGTTGTAAACCTCATTCATGCGTTGCCAATTAAAATCACCGTCGCCATAACTAGGGATGTGACGCAAAAAATAGTAGCGCATAGCATCTAGGTTATACGTATCTATAATATCTGCAGGGGCAACAACATTACCTAATGTTTTACTCATTTTTTTGCCCTCAGATGATATAAAGCCGTGCACGTAAAGCTTTTTTGGCAAATCTAAACCAAGTCCAAGTAAAATACCGGGCCAAATAGCAGCATGAAACCTTAAAATATCTTTACCAACAATTTGCACATCTGCTGGCCAGTAAGCTGCCATATCTGGGCTATCTGGGTATCCTAGCACTGTAATATAGTTTAATAACGCCTCAAACCAAACGTACATCACTTGGCTAGAATCAGACGGAACAGCTACTCCCCAAGTAAGCTTTTCTTTAGATCTAGAAATACTAATATCATCTAAGCCTTCGTTTAAAAGCTGTATAATTTCGTGCTTACGAGTTTCTGGCACAATTTGTAACGTACCATCATTTATAGCTTGCTTAATTTGATCTGTAAATGTGCTTAATGCAAAAAAATGATTTTCTTCTTTTACTTGTTCGTATGGTCTATTATGGTTAGGGCACACTCCATTATTGTCTTTAGCTTTTTGTTCTGTAACAAACTCTTCGCAGCCAACACAATACAAACCAATATAAGAGTTTTTATAAATATATTTAGATAGGTTTTTCCAAACTATTTGCGCACGCTTTTCGTGATCTGGGCTAGTAGTGCGTGTAAACCTGTCGTTAGTAATTTGTAATTCTTTTAACAACTTTTTAAAGGCAGTTACATGCGCATCTACAAACTCTTGGTTAGTAACACCCTTTTCTGCAGCTTTTTCTGCAATTTTGCTACCGTGTTCGTCGCTACCAGTTGCAAAAACTACATCGTAGCCATTTTGGCGATGATACCGCGCAAGTACATCTGCTTGTAATAGTTCCATAGCATGGCCAATATGAAGTTCTGCGTTAACATAAGGAATAGAAGTAGTAATATAATATTTGCTCATAATATTATTATAGCCCCCGCAATACAAATACGCTAGTTATTTAAGATGTAAATTACAGTGATGTAAATGGTTACTTTTTTCTAAGACATA
>CAYRFD010000013.1:19842-20866 GCA_964423475.1 uncultured Candidatus Saccharibacteria bacterium | reverse complement strand
GCTTTTTTGTTTGGCCATAAACCCCGCTGATTTGCACGCACGACCGCAGGTATAATAATCTATATGTAGAGGTTATTTGCTTTTATATATTGCTGGACATAAGGGCTTACGTAGTTGCTTAAATTTGTGTCTCTTACAACTGCCTTACGGGCGCCAGTAGAAGATAAATGGCCGTATTTAAATAAATATAAAGGTGTTACGTTAATTTTGGTTGGTGGTTTAATATTATTTCGTTCAAAAACAATCAAATTAAGCTCTGACTGTAACTTTTTGCCCCTGCCCCAGTTTGGCATATCCGTAAAAGAATCTGCCCCAAAAGCGTACCAAAAAGTGATTGTTTTATGCTTTAAAGATAATGCATCTACTGTGTGGTAAGTCTCTTTTAGATGAGGATTATTAAGTTCAAAATCTGATATTACAAGCCTAGGGTTATTATTAAAATGATAATGCTTTACAAGATGTAGCATTGTAATGCGCTCTGGGTCTTTGGTGGTAATTTTTTTGTTATAACCACTGGCAGAAGGCATTAGCCAAACTTCTTTAAAATTAGGTAAATTAAGGCAAGCCCGAATAATTTCTTGATGCGCCAGTGTTGGTGGGTTAAAACAGCCCCCAAAAATTATTATTGATTGGCTATTATTGTTCATTATCACTATTATAACCTTAGTTTTTGTGTTTGATAATAATTGCAAATAAATTATGTTAAATTAAATTTTAGCAAAAAGAACCCGTTATAATGTAACCATGGAGAGGTGCAAGAGTGGTTGAATTGGCTTGTTTCGAAAACAAGTGTGCAGCAATGTACCGAGGTGAGAAATGCCTGTGGCATTTCGCAAGGGAGCCAACTCTTGCAAACTAGTTTTGCAAAGATGTTGCGACGGGCCCGCCGGAGGTGGGTCGAAATCCTCTAGATTTGAATCAAGTATAATGTAGTTATGGAGAGGTGTCCGAGTGGTTGAAGGAGCTGCTCTCGAAAAGCAGTGTGCCGGCAACGGTACCGAGGGTTCGAATCCCTCCCTCTCCG
>CAYRFD010000013.1:0-19832 GCA_964423475.1 uncultured Candidatus Saccharibacteria bacterium | reverse complement strand
ATCCTTCGTTGCTCCATTAGTCTGGAGCTATGAAGGATTTTATATTTGAGATTATTAGGGATTCGAACGGGATTGCATGTCTGCAATCCCCGCACCTTGCCCCAGAACGACTGAAAGGAGTTGGGGTTGTGTTAGCAAAAGTATTTTTCTTTTGCCACAAGGTGGATCCCCTCCCTCTCCGCCAATAAACCATATACATTTACGGCAATAAGCCCGGTAGCGTATAATAATTAGTAATGAACCAGATTTATTGTAGTAATTGTGGAAAGTTAATCTCATCAGATTCTAATTTTTGTACTTTTTGTGGAGTGCCCACCAAGGGCAAGGGTGCTTCTGCTTTTAGGGCTAATGACCCTATAGTTACAGACACCGTAGCCATAGAACAGATGGTTGATAAGGCTAATAATGATATTCCTCAGCACAGCTTGCAGGATGAACCATTTGATTACAAAAGTCTTTTGATGCCAAAGCAGCACTTAGGCAACGATGCAATTATGTACTTTTTTGTTAATTTTTTAGGTAAATCTATTGCGCTTTTTGGATTAATGATTGTTGGCATAGTGTTTATGCCCTTAATTTTTGTGCCAGCTATGGTAACCTATTTGGTTATAGTTTTAATCACAGCTCTAATTGTTCATAATAACTTTGTATTTGAAATAGATGACGATGGCTTAAGAATAGAAAAGGGTGTTTTGCATAAATATAGCGTAACAGTACCGTTTGATCAGGTACAGAACGTTAACATAGAAAGGTCTTTAATGGATAGATTTTTGGGGTTTTCTAAGGTTAGCATAGAAACGGCTGGTGGTTCTGCTGTTCCTACCCCAAACGGCGCCGCACCCAAAGCAGAGGCATATATACCGGCTATACACATGGATAAAGCAAAAAAGATCCATGATTTATTACTAGATGGTGCAGATGGGGTTATAGATGGTAAATAAATCAAACAAAGTACCAAGTATTTTTACAAAAATTATTAATAATGAAATTCCTAATTATAAAATTTATGAGGATGATGAGGTGTTGGCCTTTTTAGATATTTATCCTATTCAGCCTGGGCATATGTTGGTTGTATCAAAACAACAGGTAGATCCGTTCACAAACCTCTCTACAGCCACGTATGGGCACCTTATGGCCGTTTGCAGGCAATTAGCTATACATTTGCAGTCTAAAACAAAATGCAAGCGTGTGGTGCTTAGAATAGACGGCTATGATGTACCCCATACTCATGTACATTTAGTGCCAAGTAATACTCCAAAAGACACATATAAACCAGGGCGAATGGATATAGCCCCAAATTATAAAGAATTAGAAAAAATGGCTAAAAAACTAACATATGGTGAAAATATTTATGGGTAGCCCTGATTCTTCTCAATTGGCAATAGTAGCAATTATTGCTCTATTGGCTATCGTATCTGTAGTAGTAATATGCATTGCATGGTTCATAGGTAAAACGTTATATAAATACATTATGCAAAAAACAAACATTAAATCATGGCTTGCTTATATAATAGTAATTATTGCAACACCTATTATATTAATGGTTCTTTATGTGGCTTTTGTATTTTCTCAAGGTGTAGGCCCCGGTGTTTAATTATACTCGATAAGATATTAACTAAAATATAAGGAGATTATTAATGGCTAGTTGGGTAATTGCGTTATTCTTTGCAACGGGGGCTTGTGCATGGCTTTACACGTATTTAATGCGCAATACTGGTAATAATTCTAAAACGGTATACACGGTTTTGGCCGGTGCTTTTGTGGTTTTGTTCTTATTTGGGTGGTTGGTAGTAGACTTTATTTTTGGGCTAGGTAACTAAAAATTAAGTGTGAAAATAATTGTTTTATGCGTTGGGCGCCGCAGCCAAGAAGATTATGCCAGTGCTGTGCAAACATATACTGATCGTTTGCAAGGTAGTTATAAACTAAGTTGGATTCTATTAGCATCTTGCGCATTAGAGCCTTCCAAGGCTGTGCGGGTAGAGTCTGATGCAATTAGGGCAAAATTAAAGCCCAACGATACCACCTGGCTTTTAGATGAGCGTGGCCAGCAAATAAGCTCAACTGAGCTTTCAAGCAAATTGCAAACTTTAAAAAATACTGGCATTAGCCGTTTGGTGATAATTATTGGTGGTGCATACGGAGTAGATGATAGTTTAAGAAATAGCGTTACTTGGCAGTGGTCTTTGTCTAAGCTTGTTTTTCCGCACCAAATGGTTCGTTTAATTTTGGCAGAACAACTTTATAGAGCGGATCAGATAGATCGTGGTAGCGCTTACCACCATGCTTAAGTTAATTTAAGCGTTACTTACTAGTGTGCCGTGGCTGGTGTCGCCATCTAGTAGCGCCAAAACATCTTCTGGTGTTGGTTGGCAAATCCCAACTGTTATATCTTTGTCTGCTGCAAATGCTAAAGCCGCCCTATCCATTACCTGTATATCTTTATTCATGGCAACTTCATCGTAAGATAGTGTGGTGTATCGGGTTGCGTTTGGATCTTTTGTTGGGTCTTTGCTGTAGACTCCGTCTACCTTGGTGGTTTTAATTACGTATGGGCAATGTAGCTCAAATGCCTGGATAACCACCCCTGTATCTGTTGTAAAACCAGGCTTACCCGTTCCGCCTGCAATTAAAACAATATTGCCATTGGCAAGCTTAGAATCTGCCCTTTTGTAGCTAAAACGTTCTGTTAAAGATTCTATGGCTAAATTACTAAATAAATACACACCCTTTACGTCGTCTTGCTTAAGAGTTTCTGCTAAAAAAAGGCCATTTTGTATTGTTGCTAACATACCCATTTGATCGGCAATAACTTTATTGGTAAAGCCGTTTTCTGACAGTTTTTTACCCCTAATAATATTGCCTCCGCCCATTACGCAAGCAACGGCATAGCCTTTGTCTTGTAAGGCTCTTAAAATTGCTGCAACTCGTTTTGCATAATTTATATCAAAATTATATTCTTCTGAACCAAGTTGTTCACCAGAAATTTTTAGCATGACTCTTTTTTGCATAGACGCTCCTTATTTTCTGTTATTAATAATACACTACTGGCCTATAATGGTGTATTATTTATAAATTTTGCTGTAATACTAGCCGTATCGTGCTAGAATAATAACAATGTTAGAGGTGGGCCAATCACAGCAAAAAGAACTTGCACGTGCTATTGCAGACGCACGCCGTGCTGCTGGTTATACTCAGCAGCAATTATGCACAGAGGCAAAACTGTCTTATAGTACGCTTGCCAAGATAGAGCGAGGGGCCATTAAAACCCCTAGCGTTTTTACGGTAGCAACTATTGCGGCGGCTACCGGTACCACCGTAGAGCAGCTTACGGGCATTGCGGGTGCAAATACGCCGGCTAAAGATTATAAAACATCTGTAACTGGGGTAAAGTTTGTATATTTTGATATTAATGGAGTTTTGGTTCGGTTTTTTCAGCGAGCTTTTGCAAAGATAGCAGAAGACACTGGTGCTCGGCCCGATATTATAGAAGCAACTTTTTGGCACTATAACGATGTTTTATGTAAGGGCAAACTAAATATTGATGATTTTAATAAAATTATTGCTAAAAAACTGCACGTAAATAGTTTTGATTGGTCTAAGTATTATTTAAGCAGTATAGATCCAATAACAGAGATGTCAGATTGTTTAAATTGGGTGAGCCAACATTACAAAATTGGTTTAATGTCTAATATTATAGATGGTTTTATTGCCCAGATGATTAAGCGTAAACTTTTGCCAGACCTGCCCTATGATGCTATTGTTGATTCTTCTGTAGAGGGATACATTAAACCAGAAGAACAGGTTTATAAAATTGCTGCTGACAAAGCTGGTGTTTTGCCAGAACATATTTTGCTTATAGATGATGACAGGCCCAATTTAATGGCCGCAGAGCATCTAGGGTGGCGAGTTTTATGGTTTGATGATTACCAACCTAGCAAAAGCGTAGATAAGATCAAAAAAGCTCTAGAATTTTAATTATCCCAAGTACAGCCTAGCCTGAAACTTGGTTATGCGTAAATTGAATTAATTTATTCTAAAACTAGCTCGTCAAAAGTAGTTAGTTCTTTTAGTAGTTTAGCGAGCAGTAGCTGTTCGTCTGCTAATTGTTGTTTAGTTTGTTCTATAACTTCTTTAGGTGCGTTTTGGGTGTAGGCTTTATTGTCTAGGCGTTGTTGCAAACGTTTTATGGCGGCTTCTTTTTGCGTTTTTTGAGTATTAAGCTTTGCAGAATAAGCTGTTGCGGTATCTATACCTATATCTAGCCAACAACTGTGTTTAGTGGTTGTAAGGTGAAGCCCCTTACCAGACGACACTTCTCTAACATCTATAATGCCGGTAAATTGGATTATCATTTTACTACTTTCACGTAGAAATTGATTATTTGTAAAGTAAAGTATAGTATTTGTTGTTTGTAGCACCGATGTAATATGTCTAATCTCAGATATTATTGTTTGTACGTCTGTAAAATTACTAACTGCTTTAGTATCTGCTTTTATTACAGTTGGCCAGGGGCTAGATATTAGTAAATCGTGATCTCGCCACGACAGCGTTTGCCAGATTGTTTCTGTTACAAATGGTGCAAACGGGTGGGCTAGCCTTAGGCAAATACTTAAAATATAAGCTAAAACACTCTTATTTTGCTCGGCCTTGCTGGCCTCTATATACCAATCTGCTACGTCATCCCATACAAAGTGGTAAATAACGTCGTAAGCCTCGCTAAAACGATAATTATCTAATAGGTCTGTAACGCTATTTACGGCATTAGCTGCTTGCCAAACTATCCAATTATCTGCATCTGTTTTTAGTAGGGGCTTACTGTTTTTATAGGAGTCTCCAAGAGCGGATTCGCAAAAACGAGCTATGTTCCAAAGTTTATTGCAAAAATTACGGCCTGCAATTACCTTACCCGGGGCGTAAGCAGCGCTGTAGCCGGCAGATCTTCCGGCAATTATCCCCATTCTTAGTGCATCGCTACCATAAAGCTCTAGTTCTTTGTCTGGATCTATTGTATTACCTAAGCTTTTGCTCATTTTGCGGCCATCTTCTGCGCGAACCATGCCGTGTAAGTACACGTCCTTAAAAGGTATCTCTCCGGTTACGTATAAACCAATACAAATCATACGTGAAACCCAGGGGAACAATATATCTTGGCCCGTTTCCATTACGCTATTAGGGTAAAAATCTTTATAGTCTTGGCCATCTGGGTAGCCTAAGGTTACAAACGGCCAATGGCCGCTGCTAAACCAGGTATCAAAAACATCGTTGTCGCGGCGATAAGTTTTGCCATTTTGTTCTATTATTTCTTGGCTAACCTGCGTATTAAATATCCAGTCATCTGAATCGTCTACGTTTTGAAAGGCGGGTATTGGTATACCCCAAGCAATTTGTCTACTTATGTTCCAATCTTTTACGTTCTTTAGATAGGTAATTAACTCTTCTCTTTTACTATCTGGGTAGAATTTAATTTTATTTTCTTTAAGGACTTTAATGGCTGGTTTAGCTAATTTATCCATTTTAACAAACCATTGGTCTAGTAACATTGGCTCTATTGGTGTGCCGCATTTATAACAAACCCCTACCCTGTTTTTATAGTTGTTATCTATTTTTATTAGTAGGTTTTTTTCTTTTAATGCCTCTGCTACGGCTTTTCTGGCCTCTAGTACCGTCATTCCCTCAAAGCGCCCTGCCCTATG
Organism: uncultured Candidatus Saccharibacteria bacterium; assembly: GCA_964423475.1. GTDB lineage: Bacteria > Patescibacteriota > Saccharimonadia > Saccharimonadales > CAIOMD01 > JAUPVN01. The sequence continues at coordinate 14,136 of CAYRFD010000013.1, read as the reverse complement.
GTTCATGGTGCCATCGTGGTTAATTACTCTAATTGCCTCTAGGTTATGACGTTGGGCTACTTCCCAGTCGTTAAAATCATGAGCGGGCGTTATTTTAACTACCCCAGTGCCAAAGTTTATATCTACCATCTCGTCTGCAACTACTCTAATTTCAAATGGGCCATTTACGCCCTCTACGGTAATGACTTTTCCTATGTATTGCGTATATCTAGGGTCTTTGGGGTGAACAGCTACAGCGGTATCTCCAAATTTTGTTTCTGGCCTGGTGGTGGCAAGTTCAAATGGGCCATACTTTAAGTAATATAGTGGGCTAGTTTTATCTTCGTAGTTTACCTCTATATCTGCAAAGCCTGTGCGATGTTGGGTGCAATAGTTTACTAATCTTTCACCCCTGTAAATTAAGCCATCATCCCACATTTTTTTAAACGTATTATAGGCTGTATCAACAACACTTTGGTCTAAAGTAAAAGTAAAACGTTGCCAATCTACACTGGCTCCTAAGGTTCTAAAAATTTTATCAAATTCTTGTCTGTTTTGGCCTACAAAAACTTTAATTTGTTCGTAAAGTTCTTCTCTGGTAAAGTCAAAACGGCTTTTACCCTGTTTAGCTAAGTGCTTTTCGTATACTACTTGGGTTTCAAAGCCGGCATGATCTGCACCAGGGGCCCACAGTACCCTTTCACCTTTCATGCGGTGGTATCTAATTAAAATATCTTGTATGCCCATTACCAAAGTATGCCCAACATGTAGTTTTGCATTGGCATTTGGGGGTGGTAAAACAATACAGTAGTTACCCTTGCCTTTTGGGTTAGGTTCAAATGCCCCGCTCTGTTCCCATAAATCGTATATGGTAGATTCGTATTCGTGTGGTTCGTAGGCTTTAGATAATTGCATAGCTCTCCTTTTTGTAGCTTTAGACCAAAGTATTTGTATCTATTGTAACAGAATAGATTTTACATAGATAAGTTAGGCTGTATAGCCAATGTATAAGGGTCTGCTTGTTTTGCGCCCAGCATTGCTTTATAACACCCTAGCGTAGCCACCATGGCACCGTTGTCTGTACATAAATTTTTAGGGGCGTAGGTTATGTCTATTGGGAGTTGTTCTTTAAGCGTATCTCTTAATTTTTGGCTGGCTGCAACACCCCCAGCTATTACTACTGTTTTGGGGTTGTATTGTTTATACGCTTTTAAGGTTTTTGTAATAACTGTTTGTAGGGCTGTTTGCTGAAAGCTAGCCGCAATATCGTGTTTTTGAGCCTTTGTAAGGCGCTCTGGCAGGGCGGTAGAGGGCAAGTGGTAATCCGCACCTACTGCGGCCTGAGCAGCTCTTAAAACGGCTGTTTTGGGCCCAGAGAAGCTAAAATTATAGTCACCATCTACCTTAGCAATTGGCAAAGGGTAGGCAAGGGGGTTACCGTTTTTAGCATATTCTTCTACTTTTGGGCCACCGGGGTAGGGCAAGCCTAATATCTTGGCAACTTTATCAAAGGCTTCACCAATGGCATCATCGTATGTTTGGCCCAATAGTATATAGTCAAAATGATTTTTAAATAGTACTAACTGGGTATGGCCACCACTTACAATTAGGGCCAAAAGTGGGAATTGGGGTAGGGGTTCTGTTAAAAAGTTGGCATATACGTGAGCTTCTACATGGTTTATGGCATATAGAGGTTTGTTTTTAGTTATTGCCAGTGTGCGTGCCGTTAAAACCCCAATTAGTAAACTGCCAGAAAGCCCCGGGCCATAGGTAACTGCAATACCATCAATATGGTCCCATATCTGTTCACGTGAAACATTAGGATAGGTTTTGGCAAATTGGTCAAGTGCATTTTGTACTGTAGGAATAATGGCTTCTATGTGGCTACGGGCAGCAACCTCTGGCACTACACCCCCGTAAATTTTATGCATTTCCATAGAGCTAGCTATGCTATTAGCAAGCAGGGTGGTGCCATCTTTTACTATGGCAACGCCGGTTTCGTCACAACTGCTTTCTATTCCTAAAATTATCATTATAAATACTGTACCATCTTAAGCAACAATTTTAACAGATGTAATTTCTATTTTACTTTTGCCACTAAACCTTATACCTTCTTTTCTATGGCCAAAGAAGCAAAGCCCCTAAGGGTAGCAACAACTACCTATACTACTTAGCTTGTTAAGCCAAACAAACGGCAAAAAGAACTCCCGTTGGTCGGTCTGGGCTTTATTATGTTTAAGGAGGCCCAGACTTAACTTTTTGCAAATCAAGTTGTTTGTTTAACGCTAACTAATAAGGGTAGCTGTTAAATACCCTCAGACTCCCATAAAAAGCACCACATAAATAATATGCTAAAGGTCTTTATTAGCTACTGCGCTTACCTAGCATCTTATTACCAATAGATAAGAACTATGGTAATAAGAGCTAAAGAGTTTTGTTACTTTTGCGGCAAAAGTAAATATAGAAATGATTTTAAAAGATAATTTTTGTGAAAATGAGTGTTTATTTTGATTTTGTGAAACTAAATTTGCTTATGGGTTATTATAGATTGCATGAGTAGTGTAAAAAAATTGGCCCGAAAGGTTATCCCAAAATCTGCAATAAAAAAAGCAGAGCATCAGTACAGATTAACAAAGGCAAAAACAGCCTATGCACTTTATGGTATGGCCCCAAAAGGTACAAAAGTTATTGCTGTTACGGGCACTAATGGTAAAACAACTACTTGTGCCATTATTAATGCAATTTTAAAAGAGGCGGGCTATAAAACCGCTGTTTATACAACCGCTTTTACAGAGATAGCAGGCAAGTATGAACCCAACCATAGCCACATGACAGTTACAAGTGTTTGGAGTGTTCAAAAGTTTTTTAAACAAGCTAAAGAGGCGGGTGTACAGTATGTAATTTTAGAGGTTACAAGCCATGCCTTAGACCAGTATAGAATTTATGGTGTGCCTGTAGAGGTTGCGGTAATTACTAACCTTACGCAAGATCATCTAGACTATCATAAAACTATGCAAAATTATGCTGCTGCCAAAGCAAAATTATTAACAGAATATCACCCCAAAAGCATTATTTTAAATGCAGATGACGATTGGTTTGACTATTTTAGCCAAAAAGCAGATAAATCTCCTATAAGCGTGGGTAAAAAACAGGCTTCTTGCCAAATAAAGGCAATACAATATAGCCCCCAGGGCACCAGTTTTAGCCTGCTAGAAGATACTGTAGAGCATAGTTATAATATGCAACTTGTTGGTGAATTTAACGTTTATAACGCATCTATGGCAATTGCGGCCTGTAGGGCGCTTTCATTAAGCTATGCAGATATTGCAAAGGGGCTTAATGCGCTTAAAGGCGTGGCGGGGCGTTTAGAGCCCGTTTTAGCTGGCCAGCCTTTTATGGTGTTGGTAGATTACGCGCACACGCCAGATGCTATAAAAAACGTGCTACAGGCTGCAAGGGGAGTGGCTAGTGGTAAAGTTAGGCTAGTTTTTGGTGCTACTGGGGTGGGGGAATACGCCCGCGATATTACCAAGCGTGGCCCCATGGGAGAAGTTGCCGTTAAATATGCAGATTACGTTTATGTGACAGATGACGAAACTTACTTAGAAGACCCCGCTCAAATACGAAAAGCGGTGGTGCAGGGGGGTTTGGCGGCCGGTGGAGCTAAAAAATATGTAGAAATAGCCAACAGAAAAGACGCCATAAAGCAAGCTTTTATAGATGCAAAACCTGGAGATGTAGTTATTTTAGCGGGTATTGGCCACCAAAATTACCGTAACATGGCCGGCAAAAAAGAACCCTGGGACGAACGCCAAATCGCCAAAGAATTGCTAAGTTAAGTATAATAGCGTAGTTTAAAATGGACAAATAGTAAATACTATGCTATAGTATAATAATGAAAAGTCGGATGAATACTTCTTTTGCCCATCTACCTTTAGTAAGGCCAAACACTCCTCAATCTGTACTTGAATGTTTTGAGAGGCAGTTAGAATCTGTTGGTTTAGGTAATTATATATTGCAAGCGGATGAATTTGGGCCTAAGGTTAAAGAGCCGAGGCTTCGGCGGCTGACTTTAAGTGCACATAGTAGTTTTGTAGATGATCAAAATTTGAAAGTTGGTAGAGAAGCCAGTTTGAACGATGTAAGATTTGGTAGACTTAAAGTTGTACCTGAAAATGCAAAATCTGGTGACGCTACGGAACTAGTTGCTATTAAGCCTTATGTGATGAGTAGAAGCCCGTCTGCCCTGTTGCGTGAATATGCGATGACAAATTATGTAAATTCTATACCAGGTCGGAGAAGATCGTTCGCGTATTTGGGTTTGGCCAGAAGAGTTGATGGTGCATATCAAGGTATAACAGTTTTTGAAGAATCAGTACGTACTTATGAAGATGTATTGTGGGCTACTGGGAAAAAAGCTGAAAGTACTACTGAAGAACAGGTGTCGAGAGCCATATCGGATTGCGTGTATAGTCTAGGGTATCTCGCGGGTCTTGGCATATATCATGGTGACACTAGACCCAAAAATTTAGCAAGAGACAGAAAAGGAATAAGATTTGTTGATTTTGAAGAATCGTACATGCTTGAGCACGAAAATGGTTTAGTTCATGATAGTTCAGAAAATGTAGAGTTGATCCACGAAGATATTGAAACATTTATTGATGCCTGTGTTGGATTGGGCGATATCGATGAACTTGTTATACGATCATTTACAAGATATTCAGCCGCCAAAAGCATGAGAAATGATTATTTACGAGGTATGCATGATTCTGGTAGTGACGGTAAATTGACAATACCTCAAAAAATATATCCTACAAAACGATATTTTTCTGAAGCTCTTGATAGTGCTATTCAAAAATAATTTTACATTAGGCTCGTTAAATAAAACATAATATCCAGATAATTTTATTTAGATATTATATTTATTCTTAATTACATATTCTTAGTATTTGTTTTTTTGTTGACACGTAAAAACAATATAATGTACTATAAATTAGCACTCTACTATATAAAGTGCTAATATAATACATAGATATTAAGATAAACGGAGGATTATTAATGAGTGTACCAATTAGCCCACTTGCAGACTACGTTGTAGCCCAGCAAGAAAAAGCCGAAAGTAAAACCGCCAGTGGTTTGTATTTGCCAGATAAGGCAGCAGAAAAACCTCAAACAGCTAAGGTTGTTGCCGTTGGCCCCGGTAAAGTAGGAGACGACAACGAGCGCATTAAGCCTGGCGTTAGAGTAGGCGATAGAATTATTTACAAAACCTATAGCACAACAGACTATAAAATTGGTAAAGACGAATATATTTTATTAAAAGAAGAAGATATTTTAGCAACCGTAAAATAGGTTTGCTAATTTTTTATTAAGTAAAAGGAGAATATTTAATTATGGCAAAAAGAGTATTTTATGATGATGATGCCCGCAGACGCGTTCTTGCTGGTGCCGAAATTTTGTATAATGCAGTAAAAACTACTATGGGGCCAAAGGGCCGAAACGCTGTTATTAGTAAAAGTTATGGCAGCCCTAGCGTTACGCATGACGGCGTAACTGTTGCAAAAGCGGTAGACTTACCAGAAATAGATGACGAGACCTTAGGTTACAAGGTTGGTGCAGAACTTATTAAACAAGCTGCTACAAAAATGAACGATGTAGCTGGCGATGGTACAACTACCGTAACCGTGCTTACTTATCATATTTTAAGCGAGGCTAACAAGCTTATTGCCGCTGGCCACAATCCAATGCAGTTGCGTAAAGGCCTAGAAGCCGCCGCACATGATGTTTTAACTAAACTTGGTGGCATGGCAGAAGATATTAAAAGCGATAAAAAGCGTGTAGCAGAGGTAGCAACCATTTCTGCTGGAGATAGCACAATTGGTGATTTAATTGCCGATGTTATGGCTAAGGTTGGTAAAGATGGTGTTGTTACAGTAGAAGAGGGCCAAGGATTAAACTTAGAAAGCGAAGTTGTAGAAGGCTTTACTATAGATCGTGGTTTTGTAAGCCCATATTTTGTTACAGATCCTAACCGTATGGAGGCCGTATACGATAAGCCCGCCATTGTTGTAACAGATAAAAAGATTAGCAGTATTCAAGAATTTTTGCCAATGTTAGAAAAACTAGCCGGGGCTGGCAAAAAAGATTTAGTGCTTATTGCCGAGGATGTAGACGCCGAAGCCCTTGCAACCTTAGTTTTAAATAAACTAAAAGGTGTATTTAACACTGTTGCCGTTAAAGCTCCTGCTTTTGGCGATAGACGTAAAGATATTTTGCAAGATATTGCTATTTTAACTGGTGCAACCGTTATAACAGAAGAGCAAGGCCACAGCTTTGAATCTGCCGATATGAGTTTTGTTGGTGCCGCCAGAAAAGTAATTGTTACCAAAGACGAAACTACAATTATAGAGGGCTCAGGTAACCCAATAGAAATAGATGCTCGCATTAAGCAAATTATGGCTCAGGCCGATGCCGCAACCAGCGAATACGACAAAGAAAACTTAGATAAAAGGCGTGCTGCCCTAGGTGGTAAAGTTGCCGTAATTAAAGTTGGTGGTGCAACCGAAACAGAGATAGAAGAAAAGAAATATCGTGTAGACGATGCCGTAGCCGCAGTAAAAGCCGCCTTAGATGAAGGTGTTGTTGCCGGTGGTGGTGTTAGCTTGGTTAACTTGTCTGCAACTATTAAAGTTACAGGAACAGATGCCGAATCTGCTGGTAAGCAACTTCTTAAAAATGCGTTAGAACAACCATTTAGAATCTTATTAACAAATTCTGGCCTAAACGCCGATGAGTGGTTGCCACAAGTACGCTCAGCTAAAGCTGGTATGGGTATAAACGTAAGCAAAGCCAATAAATTGGTAGATCTTAAGAGTGCTGGGATTATAGACCCAGCCCGCGTTACCAAAGAGGCTGTACAAAATGCTGTATCTATTGCCGGCACAACCATTACTATGGGTGCATTAGTAGTAGACATTCCAGAAAAAGCTGCCGCAGCTGCTCCAGATATGAGCGGAATGGGCGGTATGGGCGGAATGATGTAACAAAAAAGCCACTTGGCTTTATAGCAATAAGAGGCTCTAGTGCAGAGCCTCTTATTTATTGTGTGTAAACATAAGCGCTTGTTATGCAATAAAAAGTTGAAAAGGTAAAATTTAGGGTGTACAATGTATGTAACAAGTTTTAAGGAGTTACACTTTACATGGCCATTTTTAGCCGAAAACAAGCAGTTGATGATGCTACCGTTGTAGATGAAGCACAAGTAGATTATTTAGATGCGCCAGATACTGTCGGCCGCCCCATGGCCTTAGTATCTATTATTTTAATTGTGTTATTAATAGCTGCTTTGCTTTTTGCAAGTTTTGGAGTAATTAAATGGTTAAATAACCGTAATAACGCCAGTACAACTGTTAACCAAAATAATACAGACACTACGCCCGCGGGTAACTCTGGCGGGCAGAATACCAATGGGGAGACTAGCCAACCAACTGGTAATTCGGAGCCTGCTAATAACTCAAATACAGATAGTGCGCAAACTAGCAATGCTAGTGGCAATGCTACAGTGCCAACTGCTGGTGGTGTAGACGAGCCATCTAGCCAAACCAATGGTGCTAGTAATGGACAATTACCAAACACTGGCGCCTCTGCTAACGTTATTTCTTTATTTATTGTTACTACTTTTGGTAGCGCATTTGCATACCGCTTTTATTTGTCTAAAAAACTTTCATAGTTACGCTTGTTTATATTTTTGGTACAAAAAATTGTTAATTGACGGCTGGGTGTATAATTAATAGTAATAGGCTTAGCAAGTACTATTAGTAAATTCACACTAATGGGCGCACTAAGCAGGCAAACATCTGCACATTCAGGGTTGGCAAAAGCTAATCAACATAAAAATAACCCACCAAAGCTATAAGCGTAAAAAGGAGGTTAATATTTTGACATAGCATTAACAAGTGTTGTGGGGGTGAATATCCAAACAAAACGTGTAATTCGTTAAACGTTATAGGAGGGTATATGAATCCACTAAAAAAGCAAGATTTACAAATAGCTGTGCAACAACTGCGTAGCGCAATATTAGGGCAATTAGCAGTAAAGTTTAATACGTCTACGGTATCAGCAACTGTGCAACAACAAACACTAACTGTGGCAGATATGCAACAGGCATTAGAGGCAAGTAGAGATCGCTTTATAGAACGCTTGGGCCAGCCGTTTAAGCAACAGCAGGTAGCAAACCAAGCTATGATGGGCCAGATAGATACGTTAAATAAGCGCTTAATAGCTATAGAGTTTCAATTAATATCGCTTGGGCAAATGGTAAAGAGTGTGCAGCTAGATGCCGATGTTATTGCGCAGCAATCAGAACCTCAAAAAACTACACTTTTTAGCCAAATGTTTTCTTAATTTATTGTTTATGTTGCGTAAAGTAGTTAATTTCGTTAACTATGTCTAGCATTGCTTGAGCTTTAAATTTATCGTCTTTAATTAATTTTGCTGTTTCAAAGGCGCTGGGTATAAGGCTTTTGTCGTCTGTTGCCTGTATCATCATCATTGTAGTTGTAAACTTTTCTTCTGGAGATTGTTCTAAATGATCTACAAGGGGAGACAATTGCTGCAAAGCTTGTTGTTTAATTAGTAATAAATCTTCTTGATTATTATCCAGACTATTGGCTGCCGGAACACTCTGGGTGGTGGCGGGGGTTGTTCCAAAGGGGTCTACAACGTTAGATGTTGTAAATAAAGATGAAGCATTTAGCCCAGACGTAGTGCTTGCTGTTGTATTGCTTGGTTGCGAGCTATCGGTATTAGTGGTTGTTGGCTCTGGCGCAACAGATGATTGAGATATTGGGTTATTAGATTGGCTTGTTTCTGTAGCCGCAGTATCATCTATCATATTTGTATCTTGCTTTGTTGAATCGTTACCAAACATCCCACCCCCTTATTTTGTACTTATGCTTATTTGGTAGTATAGCGCATTTTACTCAGTTTGGTAAAATATATTATTGCTTGTTCTGCTATAGTATAAATATATAAGAGGGGTATATTATGCTAGATGATTTAAAATATTTGCACTTAAAAGATGCTCAAGATGCGTTTGGTATTGCAGAAAAACAATGGCAACAGATAGCTTATGATTTTCCTACCGTAAATAATGTAGATTATAGCCATATAGAAAATATTGTTTTTGCTGGTATGGGTGGCTCTGCTCTTGGGGCGTTATTAAGCACAACCTGGCCAGGTTATGATCATCCGTTTGAAATCTGCAAAAACTATAAATTACCTAAATATGTTGGCTCAAAGAGTTTAGTTATTACATCTAGCTACTCTGGTAATACAGAAGAAACAGTTTCTGCCTTGCAAGATGCAGATATGCGTGGTGCTAGTATTGCAGTACTAGCCGGAGGTGGCAAGTTGGTAGAGCTTGCCAAACAAAAAAACCTGCCCCTTGTTGTATTACCAAAAGCCAGCCAGCCAAGATATGCTACGCTGTACGGCTTTAAGGGTCTGCTTAGCTTGTTGGCCGACGGAGGCTTTATTAAAAAAGATGTCGTGCAAGAATTAAGCGCACAGTCAGATTGGCTTAAGGGTCAACTTGCGCAGTGGCGTGTAGATGTGCCCACTAAACAAAATCTTGCTAAGCAAATTGCGCTAGATGTTATTGGTACATCGCCAGTTATTTACAGTAGTACCGAGATGTTCCCGGCGGCCTATAAATGGAAAATTAGTTTTAACGAAAACGCAAAAAACGTAGCTTGGTGTAATATGTACCCAGAATTTAATCATAACGAATTTTTGGGCTGGAGTAGTCACCCTCAAGAAAAACCTTATAGCGTAATAGATTTGCGTTCTAATTTAGATATAGAAAGGGTGCAACAGCGTTTTGAGTTATCTGCCAAGCTTATTAGCGGTAAACGGCCGTCACCAATTGTAGTAAATTTACAGGGAGATACGGTATTACAGCAGTTACTATACGCTGTTGGCTTAGGAGATTTTGCGTCTTTGTATACCGCTATGTTAAACGGCCTAAACCCATCGCCAATAGATTTAATAGAAAAATTCAAAAAACAACTCGCCTAAAATTAATATCTATTGCATAGTTAATTGTTAACCCAATATCTAAATTACAAAAGTGCTTAAGAGCTTGCATGTATGCGCATATATGCGGTCATTAAGGTTACGTTAAGATTAAGTAGACAAAAGGTAAATCATGTGCTATAATTAGTATAGATAATCTAAAACACATAAATTTTAAAATATGTCTGAATTTATACAAAACCAACCGAATTTAATCCCGACTGACAGTATCCCAGCTTGGCTTCGTGATGCATCGTTGAATCGAGATATCCAATATGAAGAATTAGACCCAAATGTACCTAGCGTTATTGAGCCAGGATATGCTATGTATACCATGCCGCATGATGTTGACCCAAAAAGTGGCATATCTCAATACCCAATATGCGAGATCTTTTCAGATGGAATATCGTATGGCGTAAATGCCGTAAAATATAATGGAGTTGTTGTTGGTTATGCGCTTACCGTACCAGATAGAACATTAGAAGAAGCTTACTTAGTAAGTTTCTTGGCTAATGGTAGTGGTGAGCATATTGTTAGTAACGCAGAAAATAGTGATGATACTCCAGGCACTGGATTTAGTATAATAGTAAACCCTAGTGGTGAAATATGTTTTAAGACAGTCGGTGAAAATTCATATATAGCTCCCGCCCAGAGTCATATCTCGGCTGATAAAAGGAGGGAGGGCAGAACAAACGATACAGATAATTTTCAATTTACTAGGGGCACAAGTTGGGTAGTGGGCCCCGACGAAGTACTTAAAATTGCAGAAGAGTTACAATCCAAATATGAAAATAATATACCAATACATCATGATGGCTCACCAGAATCAACGGCTATGTTATATTGCGAAGCCAGTGAATCGTTCCCTGATATTATGGCTGAGATTAGTAAGCTTAACCTTTACTTTAAATTTGATACAGTGGACGGTAGGCCGTGTGCGATTAGTGAAGTTTTTCAACACTCAGGTAAACAGAGACTTTTTGCGATACTTTTGATACCAGATAAGAATGGTGTGGTATACCCAAGATATTTTTATAAATCATATAGTGAAGGTGGTTGGCGTTCGTGCCCTGGATTTAATAGTAAAACAAAACTTTATAATAAAGGTCACTGTAAAGACGGTGGAGGATATGTATGGGAAACTAAACCATCTGAAAGTATGATTGGAGTACTTGAAGAATTACCTCACGCAAACCCAAAGATATTAGATGGCACCGTTGTTGACGATATTTTTGAAATTACACGTTTAAAAAGCGCTGGTATATATACGTGCGACTCTGAAATTATTCCCTTTAGCATTGACCCTGAAAGCAATGAAGGAATATATAGTCTTTATGAGGCTGGCATTGGCTTAACAGATGTTGATGCTGCCGACCAACTTGAAGGTGTCGAACTAGAAGAAGGGTTTATGCCTGATTTTAGCAAAGTTTTACGCGAATATAGCTTTGAGCACGCAATACTAGGTGATACAAGGGTTACCGTTCATGAGGCTACCTTGGATGGCCGCAAGGTAGAGTGGCATATGGCAACGGCGGCTAAGCATAATTGGGTAGATAGAATAGTGTTTATTCCAGTAGAGACAAATAGTTATGGTGTTTCGTCTGAGTTGATATTGGGTGGTGCACTAGCAATGAAACCGCTTGAATATAGTCATCAATGTACCTATATGATATCCGGGAGAGATACTGCGCCAGCGAGAAATGGTTATGTTAGCCTTAAGCCCTTACTAGATAGGTTGCCCTGGATTAAACAGTATAAAATAAATTATAATTCAAAAATAGCATAGTTGGTTCTGCTAAAACTGTATGACTATATTAGGTTGCCAAATAACTAAGCGTACATTTTTGGCAATATTACAGTTGGCGGAGGGCGTCTATTGGGTCTTTGGTGGCAGCTTTAATGGCTGGGGCAATGCCAAATATAATACCCACTACAACAGATACGCCAAAGGCAATTAATGTCATTGGTATAGATAATGATGGCACAATGGGGGTGTATATTTTTATAAAATAGGCAGCAACAAGTGCAAGCAAAATTCCTATAATACCGCCAATAACAGATAATACTATGGCTTCTACCAAGAATTGGCCCACTATTTGTCGGTTTGTAGCACCTACGGCTTTTCTAATGCCTATTTCTTTGGTGCGCTCGCTTACGCTAACTAGCATAATGTTCATAATGCCCACACCGCCAACAAATAGTGATATTCCAGCTACAGCGGCCACAAAGCTGGTTAGCAAAGAAAATATTTGGTCTGTTGCTTTCATAAAATCAGATTGCTGAACTACGGTGTAATCTTCTTGATTGTTATGGTTTGCAAGCAGGGTAGATTTAATTTGATCACTAATAGCCGCAGTTTGGTTGCTGTTGTTTACTTTTACGGTAATTTGGCTAATTGGTAGAACATCTTTGGTTATACCTTTGGTGGCTTCTAGTGGCATATATATTACGTTGTTATAGTTTATTGGTATTGCAAGTGGGCTTTCTGGGGCGGTGCGTAGTACACCTCTAACAATATAATCTTGGCCCCTAATGGTAAGCACGCGGCCAATTGGGTCGCGTTGATCAAAAAGCTCGTTAGCAACGGCACTACCAATCACTACAACCTTTCTGCTTCCGTCTTGAGTGGTGTAAAATTCGCCAAATTCTAGTTTTTGATCTAGCACTTGGCTAATATCTGCTGGTGCAGCAATTATTACACTTTGCCCATAATCTTGGCGTTCGGGGGTTGTAGCTATACCTGCAATAAACGAATTTTGGCTTACGGCAGTTACGCCATCAACTTTTTTTATACTTTCTATATCTTTTTGAGTTAATGTGCTAACACCTTGGTTAGCTGTAGCATTTATGCCAGTTATAGCCCCAGTTGGGTCTGTAGAAAAGGTTTTTCCGGGTATGATTGTTATAACATCATCACCCAATTGGCTTATTTGGGTAACAACTTGGTTTTTAATACCCTGGCCAATACTAACGGCTATAAGAACGCTAGAAACACCTATAATAATGCCAAACATCGTTAAAATACTGCGTGTTTTGGTGCCCCAAAGGCTAGAAACAGCCATTTTGATATGTGCGCGTATCATTTTTTTGTAGCCTTTTTGTCTTTTTTGGCTTTTGTTGTTTTTTGGTTACCCTTGGCAAGTTCTTCTACATCTGCCTTTTCGTTCTTTTTTAGGGCTTGGTCTGTAATGATCTTGCCATCTTGCATATATAATACTCGGCTGGCATAAGTTGTTAAGTCTGGGTTATGGGTAACCATAATTATGGTGTTGCCGCCGGCATGGATATCTTTTAAAAGCTCCATAATAACTTTGCTACCAGCGCTGTCTAAGTTACCAGTGGGTTCGTCTGCAATAAGTAAACTTGGTTTATTAATTAATGCTCTAGCTATTGCTACGCGCTGTATTTGGCCTCCACTAAGTTGCTGTGGGTAATAATATTCGCGAGTTTGTAAACCAACTTTTGCTAACATTACAGAAGCTTGGTTTAGCCTACGCAAGCTTGATTTGCCTTTGTAGGCTAGTGGTAACGCAACATTTTCTATAGCTGTCATACGATTTAATAAATTAAAATTCTGAAAAATAAAACCAATTTTATCACGTCGCGCCTTTGCACGTTTGCCACTTCTAAAACGTGAAACATCGCGGCTATCTAGTTTATATGAACCCTGAGAGGGCCTATCTAGCAAACCAATCATATGAAGTAGAGTACTTTTACCAGAACCACTAGGGCCCATAACTGCAATAAATTCGCCTTTCTCTACTGTTAAATCAATTTCATCTACAGCAATAGTTGTGGCATCGCCAAAACCATAAACTTTACTAACTTTGCTGCATTGAATAACTGGCATATCGTAACATTGATTGTACCTATATATGGTACTAATTTTCAAGAGATAATACGCTATAAGTTAATTTTGTTTAAAAATCGTAAAACTTATTTCTATTTTTGATAATAAATATATCAAAAAATTTGTGTTGTTATATTTATTTTTACTTTTGCCACCAAACTCTATTCCTTCTTTTCTATGGCCAAAGAAGCAAAGCCCCTAAGGGTAGCAACAACTACCTATACTACTTAGCT
>CAYRFD010000012.1:20229-22705 GCA_964423475.1 uncultured Candidatus Saccharibacteria bacterium | reverse complement strand
TAACATAACTATTCCAAGAGCAAAAGTGTCCACGATGTAGTGAGTAAGTGCATTACTTTGTAAAGTCATTTTTGTATAATTTACAATAATGGATAATTTAACTACACCCAAAAAACAAAGCTCTACGGGTTGTATTGCATACGCAATGACTATTTTAGGCGACAAATGGACTCCTTTTGTAATTAAAGAGCTTAATGAATGCCCCCAAACATTTAGTGAACTAGAAAAAAAACTGATTGGTATAAGCCCAAGAACCCTAAGCCAAAGACTAAATATGCTTAAAGATCAAAATATTGTTCATAAAATCTTGTACTGCGAGCATCCACCTAGGTATAGTTACCAACTAACCTACAAAGGCACAGATTTAAAAGACATTCTACAAGACATGGCAAGTTGGAGCAAAAAATACCATTAAAGTCTGCATACTAACCGGTCCCACAATATTTTACCTTAAAATTACTAACAACTAATAACATTATATTATTTATTGTAATTTTGCTATTTCTTGATTTAGTTTTAATTGCATGCCGGCAATGCTTTCTGAACGTACTAAAGTATCTCGCAAATCAGATGCATTATCTATATTATTTATATACACTTTTGCCATACGTTTTAAACTCTCCCAATTACGGGGACCATCAGGATAAGTACTTGAAAACAGTTGAATATGCTTAAGATACATTTGCAACTTTGCCTTTTCTGACATATTTTGCCAAGGAGAATGTTTTGCAAAAACAAACGGATCAGAAAACACTGCTCTACCTATCATTATGCCATCTAATCCATACTTTTCGGCCAACATGTCACCCTGTTGTCTATTTTGCACATCACCATTACCAATAATTAATGTATTTGGCGCCAACGTGTCGCGCAATTCTTTAACTCTGGCTATATCATCCCAATTTGCAGGTACTTTACTTTGTTGTTTTGTAGTTCGGCCGTGAATAGTAAGCATAGATATATCTTGTTTAAGAAGTAGCTCATGCCAGCTAAAATCAACCTCATTCAAACCCGTTCGAGTTTTAACGCTTACTGGAATTTTGCCGTTTACACCAGCCTTTGTGGCTTTTATTATCTCTAATGCCAATTCTCTATTATTAATTAGCGCAGAACAACAGCCACTATTAACTACATTCTTTACGGGGCACCCCATATTAATATCTATACCAACAAAACCCATATTTACAATATCGGCCGCTGTTTTAAAATAATTTTCGGGGTTTTTGCCCCATATTTGAGCAACTAAACTTGATTCTTTTGAAGCTTTTTTTAATTTATGCATTAACCTTGGCCTGCCCCTACTTTGCAAGCCATCTACATTAACAAATTCTGTAAAAAACACATCTGGTGGGGCAGCTTCAGCTATCATTTGTCTAAAAACTACATCCGTAACTCCATCCATTGGGGCCAAAATATAGATTGTTTTATTCATAAATACCTATAGCTAGATATATTATTCCCAGCGGAAAGTTTTAAAAGCAATAATATATACAATCACTAGCCAAACAAGTAATAATGTTATTTGTGGTAACAACTGAACTACGTTATAACCCTCTGTTACTATAAGACGCATACCATCTATAACTGGGGTTAGGGGCAAGTAATTTGTAAGCTGTTGTAGCCATTCTGGCATCAAAAACCTAGGGAAAAACGTACCAGACAAAAATATCATTGGAAAAGTAATTAAGTTGCTTAACGGCGCGGCCTGACGCTCAGACTTAGCCCAACCGCCAATAGCAAGACCAATACCATAAATGGTAATTATGCTTAACAGCACAAAACCAAAAAACAGTAAATAACTACCCTGCATTTGCAAACCAAACACCAACAAAGACACGACAAATAATATAGCAACAGCCATTACCCCAATAAGGCCCTGAGACATTACATTAGATACAAAATAGTGCCAAACCTTAAGTGGTGTTGTATGCAAACGGCGTAAGACCCCCTGTTTTTTAAGTTCTGGGAACACACTAACTGGGCCAAATATCCCCAATCCTACAATTGCAAACCCAATCATACCGGCAAAAGTATAATCAAACTGAGTTAAGCCTTCTTGCTTAGTTGATTCTTGTTTAACAGTAAAGGGCAAAGAAATATCTACCAACTGCTTGTTCAGCTCGTTCATTTGCGCTTGTAAAACAGATGATAGTGCCTGTGCAGATTGTTGGCTATTTTCGTTATACAACAAAATCATTTCTCCGGTTGGCATAGTATCTTTAACTTGCCCAAAGCTTGGTGGCAAAACAATAATTGCATCTATAGTACTGCGGCGCATATCTTCTTTAGCCTGCTCTAAAGATTCTATTTTAGTATCAACTTTTAATAAACTGCTTTGCTGTGCTTGGGCCGACCATTCTTGAGCTATTTTTGTACTAGATTGATTAATAAGAGCAACTTTAAATGAAACATTATTGTCCCCTCCAAAAAGAGAACCAAAAATTAGTAAAAATATAAGAGGAAAAGCAATAGTAAA
>CAYRFD010000012.1:0-20129 GCA_964423475.1 uncultured Candidatus Saccharibacteria bacterium | reverse complement strand
TTAACAAGACTCCATATATTACGTCTTGCCTGAGGGTCTAAACCTGTTGTAGGTTCATCCATAAATAAAACCTGTGGTTGGTGAACTAGGGCTGCGGCAATACTTAGACGTTGCAACTGCCCACCAGATAGTCTTTCTGTATAAGTATCTGCTTTATCTGTTAGTGCTACTTTTGCTAATAGACCCAACGAATCAATTTTTTTGCCATAAGCTGCAGCAAAAAGTTCTAACACTTCTTGGGCGGTTGTTTTATCTTGAAAAGCCGGTGCCTGAGGCTGTACACCAATTACACCGCGGACCCTATTAGTTTGTTTTTTTACGTCGTACCCAGCAACCACCACAGTTCCCGAATCTATGAGCCTTATCCCTTCTATCATTTCTAGGGTAGTTGTTTTGCCAGCTCCATTTGGTCCTAAAATACCAAAAACCTCACCTTTAATTATATTTAAAGAAACTCCGTTAACTGCTTTAACCTTACCATAGATTTTAATAAGCTTATTAGCCTGAACAATATTTTCAACCATATACATATAATGTAATTATAGCTCAAGTAGCCTTATGATGATATACAAAAAAGTCACCCCTATTTCTAGGGGTGACTTTAATAATAAATGCTAACTTACTATTATTTTGCTTCGCGCTTAACTGTCAAAAAGCCATTACGTGGGTTTTCATTAACTACCATACCCTCTGGTACGGCATCAATAGTTTCTGGGCGCTCGTCTTTACTAAAGTAGTAAATTCTTTGCACCTTTCCACCCCGAAGTGTAACTTCTTTTGAGTTTAAATAATATGTTACGCCCTTTGAGTTTGTGTGCGTATATGCCATAACTCTCCTCCTTACTCTGTTAGTAGTACCTATACCATACTAGCACTACACCACCCTTGTCAACACTAATTTTAATTTTATTTATCTACTTGCCAAAAAGCTAATGGTCATTTACACTAGTAGTTACATTAGTATTAATAAAAGAGGTAAAGGGGTATATGGAAAATAATATTAACCGTGTAAACCGCCCAATACAACCTGGTGGGCAGGTTTCATCGCCACAACCAGTTCAGGGTGGCCAACAACCAACAAAGAAAATTAAAAAGATAAGTACCGGGCTTATTGTTAAGATAGTTTCTGTAGCTGTTGTTACAATAGCGGTTTTAGCCCTTATTTTTGTTTTTGTGTATAGCAATACACAAGGTATTTCGTCTGATATCCAAAAAGATAAATACCAGGCCGTGTTCTTGAATAGCGCCGATGGTCAAGTATATTTTGGTAAATTTAGCGTATTAAATAATGACTACTACAAACTAGAAGACATATTTTACGTTAGAGTAGAACAAGTGCAACCCAACCCAAATGAAAAGGCTACTCAAAATATTTCTTTAGCAAAACTAGGTAGCGAGATACATGGTCCACAAGATGTAATGTACATAAGAAAAGATCATGTTATGTTCTGGGAAAACTTAAAAGATGATGGACAAGTTGTTAAAGCAATTACAGAATATAAAGCTAACGGCAACAAAACACCAACCCAAACAGAAACCAACACTACAAACCCACCAGCTAATCAATAATATATATTAAAAGCTGATTTTAAAACCCCCTATAAAAAGGGGGTTTTAAATTTGTATACAAAATATACAATCATTAAATCTGAACCAAATATTAGAATTTATAATAATTAGTAACAAACTAAATACGCTTACTGGACTTTACGTTTAATAATAAACCCTACTACTAATCTAATAATCAATACAACCAAAGAGATAGCGGCAAGAATTATTGATACCCCTGCGGTATCTGGTGACCACCGAGGACTCGCAAAATCATAAGTATAAAGCTCTTTAGGGGGCAATTTAATATAGCTACCCCCACCACCGTTAGCTACATAATAATCTTTTACACACTGATTACGTACAGATAACGAAATTTCAGGCTTATTGCATTCTGCTTGAGCTCTTTGATATAAATCGCTAGACACATTGCTAATATTAGCTATTCTAGCTTGTTCTGTAGCCACAAGCTGATTATACCTATTTATTAGCTGTATTGGTGGTTCAGAACTACCTGAGGAGCGCATACGAGTATTCATATGGCCATAAACATAAAGCTGTAGTTCTTTAAGAGCTTTCTCTACATCACCCCCCTGCTCATCGGCAGTAATTACAGCCTGTTTAAGATCTAACATCTTTAAATTATTCGCACGCAATTGCCAAACAGCCAAAGAACTAAAAAAAATCAACAAAATTATAGGTATAATTAATGTAATATAGCGATATTTTACCCAGTAATGATGCAAGTGCCCTATATCCATAAGCATATTATACTATCTTAATGCATTAAAGCGTTGTTTTGTCATAGCAATACTCATGATTGCGGCTATAATGAAAGCCACTTGCAAGGCAAATTTACCACTATAATACGTACTTAATAAATAAATTAAAGTCCACAAAATCATATTAAATATTGCAATAATGTATTCTATATACATAAAATACACAATTCGATACCCAACCGCACTATCAGCATCGTCAAAACGACCCTTCATAAACGGGATACGGTACATAGCCGCAAGTGGTTCTCTAAAAAAATTAATTACAAAAACCCCAAAAGCAGAAGTTACCATAGTTTGTGTCAATAGAATAAACGAATTAATATATGCACCGGTATTAAATAACTGTCTTGATTTATTATTATCTACAAATTTACCAATTATAAGAGCAGATAGCATTGCAAGAACGGTGCCCATTGCAGTTAAAAAACCCATTATTTGATAAGTATTGTTAACAATCACAAACGCACCTAAGAACAGTGGCCAAATTGTAAGTACTGTAATTTCTTGGATTTGATAAGCACCACTTGCAAGAATATTTCGCCTATAGCGCCTAAATGGGAAACCTTTAATAATTACATGCTTACGCTGTTTTAGGGGTTCGGCAGTAGCAAGCAAGGGTATTAAAGAACCAAGCAATATAACTATTGCCAACGCAAAAGTATATCTAGGATCAATAAAACCAGCCACCAGCCCGCCAACAATTGGCCCTACTATACCACCAAAGCGTTCAAAAATTTGCATATAACCAATTTCTTTGCCACCATGGCTTCTGTGTTTCACTTTAGAAAAATCAATATCAAAAGCCATTCTATAAAGACCATAAGAAATAGAGCCAAAAGCTGCCAATAACCATAATGGCCATTGCATATGTTCTAAGCTAATAACAAGCGTTAAATAAACAATCTGAGAAACAACAGAAAAGACCATAGCATGTTTAGGGCCCAAATAGCCTATTAATCTTGTCATTGGGTAAAGCATTATGGGTCTAACCAAAAACCATATAAAATAAAATATTGCAATATCGCTAATATCAAAACCCATTTTAAATAAATAGATAGGAACAAAAATACCAATAAGATTTAGCGACAAAGAACGTAAAAACTGTGTTACATAAAGCTCACTTAAATCATTAAAAGATACAGTTCGCCAATAGTGACGTCTACGCATTAATTTATCTATAATTTTTTGTATCATTTTATTTTAAAAACCTACTATAAATTGTACCATTTTAATGTCTAAGTGCAGGAAATCTTTGGAACAATACCCCCAAACTAGCAATTGCGCCAAATATAAATAATATTTGTAAAACCAAAATATCATCTGTAATCAATTTTGCTAATATGTAAGCAATTGTCCAAAAAACAAATAAACCTATCATCCTAACAATATCAAAAATAACAATATAAACTATCCTATACCCAGGCACGCTGTCTGAGGCATCATAATAACCCTTAATGTAGGGCATCCTATAGCTTGCAGTCATGGGTTCATTAATTACTCCAATTGTAAGAGCCTGCAAAGGAACGGTAACAAACGGCCTAATACAATGAACTACCGCATTACTAATTGCCCCAAATTTTAATAATAAACCACCTTTTTTATCATCTATAAGCTTGCCAATTAAATAAAATGCCATCAAAGCAGAAGCCGTACTTAAAGAAACTAATAATCCTACTGATGCATATGTGTTAGTAGAAAATACCGCAAGAGCCACAAATAAAGGCCAAACCATTACACTTACTACATTTTCTACACCAAAAAAGAAACCTGATAAATAGTCTCGTTTGTGCCGACGCCACGGAAAACCCTTTAAAGTTATGTGTTGTCTAGCTTTTATTGGTTCGGCAGACATAAATATTGGTATTAAAGAACCCGCCATTATTAATAAGGCAATAATAATTGTTGCCTTAGGGTTTATAAAACTAGCAACCAACCCACCAACCAGTGGCCCCAAAGAAGATCCAATGCGTTCACAAATTGTAATAAAACTTAATTCTTTGCCGCCATGCTCTGTATGCTTAACCTTAGAAAAATCTACTTCTAAAGCTAACCCATACATTGCATAGGCAAAAGAACTTACTGCGCCCAATAGTAGTATAGAAACGTTTGTTTGTTCTATTGAAACTAATATTAATAAATATGCAATTTGAGCAAACGTACCTATTGCCATGGTATGCTTTGGTCCAATACGCGCAATGCTTTTTGCAGCAAAGAAAGAAAATAGGGGTCTAAAAACTGTAAAAATTATTTGCATCAAAAAAATAGAAGCCAAAGGATACCCTAAACTATACAAATATATTGGAACAAATATCCCAACCACACTCATTGCTAAAGATCGCAAAAATTCACTTGCATAAAGTTCACTAAGCTCGTTAAAACCAACATTACGCCAAAAATGACGTTTTTTAAGCAATCTATCTATTAATTTTTGTATCATTGTTTAGTTTTATTGTGTACTATTTTATTATAGCAGAATAATAAGGTACGATTAGACTATGCATATATATTTTTCTGGCATTGGTGGCACGGGTATAGGCCCATTGGCTTTGATTGCAAAAGAAGCAGGTAACAAAGTAAGCGGATCAGACAAACAATCTAGTACATATACAGAATATCTAACTAAGCAAGGTGTTGATGTACATATTGGCCAAACAGATGATTCATACATTAACAAGGTTAATAATGAAGAGCCGATTGAGTGGTTTGTGTACAGCTCTGCCCTGCCTTTAGAAAACCCTAATCATCCAGAGCTAGTTTTTGTTAAAAATAACAATATAAAATATTCAAAAAGAGATGAATTTTTAAGTAAATTTTTAATTAATAATAAACTAAAACTACTTGCTGCAGCTGGTACTCATGGTAAAACCACAACAACTGCAATGTTAGTTTGGGTTTTTAAACAACTAAAAATACCAATAAGTTACTCTGTTGGTGCAAAAACAAATTTTTGTGCAATGGGCCATTATAGCAAAAATTCAGAGTATTTTGTTTACGAATGCGATGAATTTGATAAAAACTTTTTAAGTTTTAAACCATACAGATCTATAATATCTAGCTTAGACTGGGACCATCATGAAATTTACAAAACAAGAGAAGACTATAAAAATGCCTTTATACAATTTATAAATCAAAGTTCTAAAACATATCTATACTACAATGTTAGTAAATATTTAAATATTAACAAACAAGACAAATTGGTTTGTTCGGTTAAACAAAACGACTCAATAACAAAACAATTATCACTTGCCGGCCAGCATAATAGAGACAATGCCAGACTATGCATAGAATTAATTAGTAATTTACTAAATATAGAGCCAAGTAAACTAATACCTATCTTAAATAAATTTCCTGGTACATCAAGACGCTTTGAACAAATAACAACCAATATTTATAGCGATTATGCTCACACCCCAGAAGAAATTAGTGCAACAATACAGCTAGCTAAAGAATTATCTAATAATATTTTAGTTGTTTACGAACCGCTGACCAACCGTAGGCAACACCATATGAAATTACAATATAAAAATACTTTTAATGGAATAAACCAACTACTCTGGTTACCTAGCTATCTAGCAAGAGAAGATAATAAACAGCCTATATTAAGCCCACAGCAATTAATTGAAAACTTAAATAATACTAACATTGCTAAACCAGCAATAAAAAATACAGCACTTTATAAAACTATTAAAGACCATGCACAAAATAATGGTATGGTTTTATTACTTGCCGGGGGTGGTGGCGGTAGTTTAGATGAATGGGCAAGAAAAATGTTTGCTAATTAATTTTACAATCCCAACTGAGTGGGATCTACAAGCTCTAAAGAAAAATCTTCTTGATCATTAAATTGTTTTATACGGGGCTGAATAGAATTTGCATGATTTTGTAAATCTGTTGACTGAACAGGACTTTTTGTATCATAACCTTGCAAATCATCCTCTGCTAATTTTTGATTAGCAGATCTAATTTGTATAACGGTATCATATGCACTAGATTTAAAAAATATATATAAAGATATAAATACCATAACTAACGATATAGTAATAGTAACTACAATAAGCCAACCTAAGTTTGTAGTTTTTTCATTGTTTTTCATATTTAAAAAACTTATAGACATTATATTCTTAATCTTTCAGATAATGGATAAAAGGTTGTTTTTGGAGAATCATATAATATTACAAACACCGCATTAGCGGTTTCTTTTAATTTTTGTTGCTGTTTATAAATTTCTGATATTCCTGCTAAAAAAAAGCCGGGGTTTTCTGCACAATTGATCGACCTTAGGTCTGATATTAAAATGTCATAGCTTTTTTGGCTATCTTGAAAAGCCTCTAGCGCTACTTGTTGTTTACCTATAAGCAAATCTAACTCTGAAGCATCCGCTCCCTGTTTTGCCAAACGAAGTTCAAGAGCTTTCATCTCTTTTTGTAAGTCTCCATACACACTTATTCTTTTTTGTATAAATAAATTATTTTGCCTTTGCAAAACTAATAATTTCTTCTGCGATTCAGGACAGCGAATACTTACATCTGCTAACTTTTCGGGTGTATATGTGGTTTGTTGCTGATTATAAAGCATTTGTAAGCGCTCTATGGGTGATATTTTTTGCTGGGCAATAGCAGGAGTAGCTATAAACAACAGCAATACAACTAATAACATTAAGTACTTCATATCAATTAAAATTATAACATTATTAACTAACTAGCGCGTAGGAGTTAAAATATATTTTTATAATTTATTTATTTTTATCTAAAATCTCCATTACCAGTATTAGTAACATCTCCTACTTTTAGAGATTTTTTAACCTGAGTATCTACTACATAATTGGCAGATTCTTGAGCTGTGTTTACGGAATACAGAATAACTGTTGGTGTCATCCATCTTAATGGCATTGTTTGTATCCCACTTTGCCTTACTATCTCTTGAGCAGGCTTATCTTGCGTTGATACATCGTCAAGTAACAACGTTCCCTTACCGTCTCTAACGTCAACATATACCACATTTTGCGCATAAGGATTTGTAATAAACTGATAATCTTTTACTAATGGGGGCCTACCTTCTAAATTCTTAACATCATTATTAGTTATACTAACCTGATACCATTTGTCTTCTTGTGCATTTACAATAAGTTGAGATTGATTAATACGATTAACGCTCCAAATTGGTTTATCTATTAATACTTTTTGGCGCGTACCATCTATAGCTATTACACTTAAGCCCGCTCCAGTTTGTGCTTGGTCTAGTGCAGAAGTTACATAATACACATTATTATCTGCAATTTTAACATCTCCAAAGTAGGCAGACTTAGCTAATTCTTTAACTTGGCCTGTGGCGCTATTAAAAGCTACAAGCTTTTGTTGATCTGTGGGATTATCAACCGTAGCTCCATTGCCAAGAACATACACTATACTATCGCCCACCCAACCAACAATTCTTATATTATTAGAAGAACTATCACTTATCTGCTCTACCTGCTTACTATTTGCATCAATTAAATACAGTGCGCTTAAAATTGCACCCTTACTATCTCTTTTACCATCTCTAGATGAAGAAAGTACGGCAATATCTTTAGAAGGGTGAGCTAAAAGCTGCGTAGAATCTTGTTCGTTACCGGTGCCAGCTAATAGTACCAATTCTTCTGAATTGTCAATGTACCTGCTATAAACAGATATTTTACCAGATCTATTAGACAAAAATATATCTTTTTTAGAAGGAACCAGTTGCACCTGTTGAGAATCTTCACTATTTGCAGGTATAGTAACAGACTTAGAAAGATACATATCGGCAGAAACAGTCGCAACAATATCATTATCTGTTGGTTCTATAGTTAGCTCCGCCTCGCCCTTTTCATTTGTAACGGCCTCACTTTCCCCATCTGATACAGTTGCTTTTGCCAAAGGTGAACCAGTTAACCAATCTTGTACAGTAAATCTAAATTTTGTGCCAGTAGGAGTAATCTCAAAAGGGCTACTAAATGGGTTACTTCCCCAGCCAACCGTTACAGGTATGGTTTCGGTAGCAAATGATCTTTTTGCTAATAGCATATCTGTGGTCCCCAACAATAAATTATTAAAAGATGCATTACCCTGCTCATTGGTTAGTACTTTTTGCCCCTGCACAGTAGTCTCTACATTTTTAACTGGGCGCCCAGATTTAGCATCAATTACCTGAACAGTCATGCTAGATCTTACTCCTATTTTATTTAAAATAAAGTACCTAGTAGTTGGTATTATAAAAACTGCAGCCAACCCACCAACTACAACTAAAATAGTTAGCCATCTAGCTAATTTGTTATGCCACCAAGCGCCAAAGAAACGCTTAAGACCCTTTGGTTTTTTAGGGGGTGCAGAAAACTGGGCTACTTTTTCATCATGAGCCTTAATAACAATATCACTCTCATCTTTAATAATGTCTTCTACAATTTTATCGGTTTCTTTATCATCTTGAGAAACTTTAATCTTGTTACTGTCTTCTTTAACAGTTGGATCTTCTGGCTTACTTAAAATACCATTATCATCTATTTCTATTTGGCCACTTTTATTAACAGTAGGATCATCCATAAATTGCTCTACCTGATTTTGAATATCTATATTTGTTGGTTCGTTTGGGTCTAATTGTTCATCTTTTGAATCATTTTTATCCATAATGCTATTTTAGCATTAGAACAATAAAACAACTAAAAAAGTATAGTTTTAGGGTGTTAGCCTATTAATGTCTCGGGGGAATAAAATTGCTTCTTTAATATTGTTTAAGCCAACAATTTTTTCTACAAATCTATCAACGCCAAAACCAAAACCTCCGTGGGGTGGTAAGCCATATTTAAAAGCAGATAAATAATAAGAAAAACCAGGATCGTCTGGGTCTACACCTGCAAACCTCATCTGCTCTAACAATATTTCATATCTATGCTCACGCTGTGGCACTGTTGATATTTCTATTCCTCTAAATAATAAATCTGCAGACTTAGCCGTGTCATTTGTATCTTTCATATGATAAAACTTCATTTTACTCTGGGGCAAACCAGTTGCAAAAACAGCTTCACAACCATCTTTTTTCTTAGAGTATTCGCAAATCCATCTTTCTTCATCTGGCGTTAAGTCTATTTCATTTGAAACGTCAATTTTAGTATTTTTAGAATAAAGTTCATGTATTTCTGCAATAGAATATCTGGGGAATTTATCATTTAACTTAAGCTCTGGTGCATTTAAACTTTTTAGCTCTGCACTACAATCTTTATATACTTTATTTAAAGTATTACGTACCAAATTCTCAACCATATCCAAAACATCATCGTAACCATTTATAAATCCCATCTCTACGTCTAGCATTGTAACTTCAGATACGTGTCTTGTTGTTGCAGATAGCTCGGCTCTAAATGTTGGAGCAATCTCAAATACTCTCTCAAAAACACCAACCATTATTTGCTTATAAAGTTGCGGGCTTTGTGCAAGTGTAGCCTCTTTGCCAAAATAATCAAATTTAAATACTTCTGCACCACCCTCTGCAGCACCAGCAACAATTTTTGGTGTATTTATCTCTGTAAAATCGTTATCATAAAGAAATTCACGAATATACTTTAGTAAATTTGCCCTTATTTTAAAGATTTTTGTTTCTTGCAAATTTCTTAAACCAATAGCTCTATATTCAAAAAGTGTGTCTAAATTTTCTGGTTTATGGCTTAGGGGCTTATCAATTTCTACTGGTGGCTCTGTTTCAACAGGAACAATAACATCTAATTCAACATCATGCAGTTCTGCACCATTTGGGGCTCTCTCGTCTTTAACTACTACGCCCGTAACACTTAAAACCGTACCAATCTGTAGCCCACGCAACTTTTCTAACTCTTTTTTATCTTCTACAAGTACCTGCACAATACCAGAGCGATCTCTTAAGGTAATAAAATTTAAACCACCTAATAATCTTTTTTTGTGCAACCAGCCATTAATATTTACCTTTTTATCTGGGTATAAAATTATATCTTTATTTAAAGTTCGCTTCACTTGATCCTCCTAATTACTAATAGCCAAAAATATATTTTAGCAAACATGCCTATATATAAAACTAGTTAGTATTATAACAGATTAGATACTTTTTGAGGCGTGGGCTTTATATTTTGCGGCCGCTTTTTTACGTGCGATTGCTCGCAAATCTTCTTCTTTGTCATCTTCATCTTTAATAGGGTGACCAATAATCTGCTCAATGACATCTTCTATTGTTATAACACCTACAATATCTTCAAAATCATTTACAACCATAAACAAATGGTGCCGAGATTTTATAAAACCATGCAATGCTATATCTAGTGGTTGTTTCTCGTTAATATAAAACACGTCTTCTCTCATAATTACTTGCGCCTGTTTAGGCTTTTTTAGCCTTACGGCATCCCGTAAATACAAAGTACCAATTATATTCTGATTATTTTTTTGGTAAACCGGAAATCTAGAATGTCCACTATCGTGTAGCTCTCCTATAACAACTGGGGTAAGCTCCTCTTCTGCGTCTATAAAATGAACCATATTTAATGGTGTCATATGATCTCCAACCGCTTTTTCGCCAAATAGCAAGGCATTCTCTGCTATTTTTAGCTCGTGTTTACTAATTTTATCAAACTCTTCTGCATTATGGTGTAGTATCTCTAACAACTCATCTTTACTTTGTATTAACATAAATGGTTCTGGCTGTATCCAACGCCCAACCCATTTTTCTAGGCTTCGCATTATTGGATTAGTTTTGCGTAATATAAATTCTATAACCGGGCTAACCAGGGCAGCCATATGCAAGCTTGGCTTTGGGCGTTTAGACCAAGGCAAAATAGCATGCAAAATAACAATTAACGGTACGTTAATTAATATTGCAAACCAGCTGCCTACAACACCTTTTAAAAGTAAAATTATACAGGTTGTTAAAAAACCTAATATAGCCCACATAAAAATCCAAAGTTGCATACCATATGCCCTAACGGGGTAAACCTTAATAGCATCTTGGTTGCCCGCACGAGCTTGCCTTTTTAGTTCGCGCACACTCATATATTCAAAGCTGCGTATAAGCAAAATGCCATACACTGTAATAATTACTAATATTATAAGAATTGCTATTTGTATTATTTCCACTATTTATTATTATAACGTAAGCTTATACATTTTTACATACATCAGTATCTATAGTTTGTTATAATATACTAAACATTAAAATTATTTTTAGGGGAGATAAAATATGGATAAAAGATTTATTATCATTCTTGCGGTAATTATTTTAGGTTTTATTGGAGTAATTGTATTTAATAATTTTAGCCAAAAAGACCAGGCGGTATCAACGGCAGAAACAAGCAACCACACACGAGGCAACCAACAAAGTCCTGTAGAGTTCATAGCTTATAAAGACTTTGAATGCCCCCCTTGTGCGCAATTCCACCCCATAGAAGAACAACTTTACAACAACTACAAAGATAAAGTAAAATTTACGTTTAAGCATTTTCCTATAGACACAATACACGCCAATACTCGTGCTGCTCATCGTGCAGCAGAAGCTGCGGGTTTACAAGGCAAATTTTTTGAAATGCAAGATCTAATATACCAAAACCAAGAACAATGGAACACGCAAGCAACCACAAATCCACAACCAATATTTGAAAGTTATGCCCAAAAGCTTGGTCTAGATTTAGAAAAATTTAAAGCAGACGTAGCCCTAGATAGCACAAATAAAATAATTAACGCAGATATTAGCTCCGGTAAGCAAATAGGGGTAAGTGGCACACCAAGCTTTTTCATAAACGGCACCCAGCTAAATAATGGCGAAATTAACAGCCTAGAGGCATTATCTAAAAAACTAGACGAAGCACTTGCAAATAATAAACAATAATTCTTTTTATAAAGCTACAAAAGAGTTTACGGCATTTTTTAAAATCGAATAGTCTGGTTTTGCATTCTGATCAATGTATACAAAAAAATACTTATTAGTACCAGATTTTTCACCTATTACCGGAACAGCATACCCGTTTTGCATACTAGCAGTACCAACTTGGTTACTTGCACCACTTAAATCACATGTAAAAGCTATATCCTGCCACGTTGTAGCCCAAGATTGTGCTCCATTTACACTATTCTGCGCGTTAGGTGCACCTTTAAAATTTTTGCAATCAGTAGACATTTCTCCGGCTATTATTTTATTTTCAGTTGGATTTATTGGCAATAATCTATTAACAGCATATTGCTCTGGTAAAACATTTACATAAACACGTAACCATCTGTTTTCTTGATTGGTTGCGGTAGATTGAAACAAATAATATACCTCATTATAGTAAGGGTTTTGTTTGCCAATTAATTGCCATGCCTCTGGCAAAGTTATTTTAAATTCATCTACTGTAAAATCTTTAGTAGGCGGTACTAAAGCAGCTTTCTGGCCATTAAGTCTATCAAAAGTAGTTATAGACTGATCTGCATTTTTAAAAAAAATAAACCATAATATAATCAAAATTAAAAAAATTAAAAAAATAGTAATTAAAAAAATCTTAAGGGCCAAAAGCTTATTAGACTGATTACTATTTATTTTATACATTCTATCACCATCTTATATATCTTCTCATGGTGCTAATACTTAGGGCAACTTATAATTAATCTGGGTTACGTTGTATGCGGCCCATAAAAGACTTAGTTGCAAGCCTTATATCATCACGCCATGCCCAAAGCCCGTATAAAATTGCAAAAACTGCAATCAAACCAGCTAATATTAAACCCGTCATGTCACCTTTTGTTGTGGGGATATCGGTTACGCCCAAGGTAGATGCAAAATCATTTTCGTTATTTGTAATTTTTCTGCACCTGTTTGTTTCTAAATTACGTTCTTGGCCTGCGGGGCAAGGTTTTGCACTTGCAACAGTAACAATATTTCTACAACGATTTGTTTCGGGGTTACGTTCTTGACCTGGCTTACAAGCAACTAAGGATGCTACAGAAGATGCAATGGTTCTGCACCTGTTTGTTTCGGGGTTACGTTCTTGGCCGGGTTTGCATACTACTAAGCTATTTATAGAACTTGTAACAATTGCCTTACATCTGTTTGTAGCTGGGTTGCGTTCTTGACCAACTGGGCAAGATATAGAGCTTACAGAAGCAGCAGTTACTTCTGTAACACATCGTTCAGTTTGGGAGTTTCTTGTTTGCCCTGCGGGGCAAGGTTTTATCAACATCGCTATATTAACACTATTTGGTGTTACAGAATATGTCGCAACCCATTTACCGTCAACCTTAGCCCAACTTACATCATCATCTAACCCACTACTATATGCAACACTAGCTAGTAAAGTATTATTAGCATCATATAAAGACACTGTGTCTCCAGAACTATTTGGTAACGTAAGGTTGGTAACCACATCACTAAAAATACTATATTGCTGAGGAGCAATTAAACTTTCTGCAAAAGTGAATTCTTTATCACTACCTTCTAGGCGTAAATAACAACCATTCAAATCAATCACGGCATTAGTTGAATTATACAATTCTATAAATTCTTTACCGGCATCTGCACCCGCTGGGTTAGGCAAAACCTCACTTATCTCAGCTCCTGCGCAACTGTTTAACGGTGCATTTTGGTTTGGGTCTGGTCCGGGGTTTATAGGTTCATCAGAAGGCGGCGGGTCATTGGGCGTGATTGGGGGATCGGGTATGGGGTCTTCTGGTTCTTCTACCACGCAGTTTGGTATACCAAACGGTGTAGTTTGTGCATATTCTGCAAAATCAACAAAATTGTTATTGGTATCTACAATAATACTATTTTGCATACACCGTTGTGATGAAACACCAGCAGCAGGAGATTTTGCCGATTTTGATTCATTTTGCAATGCACTACCATACCCAAAAAGATCAACCGTAGCTTTTTGATTTAAATCATAAAGCCGTACAGAACCACTAGTTTTTGTGAGTTGGCCAGTAGACGAATAATTTTCATAAGTATATTGTGCATTTACAATATAGCCGGCATTACTTACTACATAAAACAAACCCGGTTCTATAACATCAGATTCTGTAAATGTAGCAATTTGTCTTGTTGGAGCCTCTCCTCCTAAGTGTTTTTCTGTTAAGAATTGTAGTTCTAAACCAGCTAATGATACTGGCTCATTGCCTGCATTATAAAGCTCTATAAATTCTAATTGTGGGTCTTCTTGTGCCGTTACAGAAGAAACACCGCCCGTTTGCACCTCTGTTATATACACCGGAAGAACACTTTGTGCATACATAATGTTGGGTGTAGTCACAAAAAAAGCTGCTAAAATTATTATTGCTATTAAATATTTTAATGTTTTCATACTACAAATTAATAATAAATGCTTATGTATATTTTTGGCAATATATATTTAGCTTAATGCGTCTAATTTATTAAAGTTATAACCTGTTCTTTTCCACAAATAAAAAGTTACACCAACTATTAAAATATAGCTCATTAAAACACCAAAAAAAGAAACCGAAATATCTTTATATGCCCACGGAGTTGCTACTAAATAGTCAGATATTATTGTCATATACCTTAAACTAATATATGCAGGATACGCAAGTATATTTGCTGCAAACGGCACAATAAAAGCTGCTAAGCCAGCAAACAGTGTTAGCACCATTGCAATAGACACAAAAGGCAATATTAATAAATTAGACATAAGCGCTAATGGCGAATATTGAGCAAAAGTAAAAGCAATAATGGGGAACGTAGCAATTTGGGCAGAAACCGTAGCCACCACTATGCGGCGCAGTGCTGGAACTTTTTTGGCATCGCCCCAAAAATACTGTTCAATTAATGGGGCAATAATAATTACCCCCGCAAAAGATGCAAAAGACAAATACCACCCAATATCACCCCAAATTACAAACGGGTTAATCAAAACCGTAATAGCAGCCACAAATAATAGCAATATTACTGGGTGCACAACTCTACCATAATACCAAGCAATTAAACTAATTATGGTTACCAATGCTGCGCGCATCATAGAAGTTGTAAAGCCCGTAATTAATAAAAATCCCCATATTAATAATAAGCTCATAACAACTGCATAATACCTAGATGTATTAGCAAAAAATCGCCTACAAAAGCCAACCACAATAGTTAAATGAAACCCGCTTGCTACTGCTAAATGTATAAGACCCAAGTTTCGTAAATCATTCTCAAATTCATCACTAAGCAATTGTTTTTGGCCAGTAATATAGCTTACCCCTAGGCTTGCCTCTTTTGCAGGAATAACTCTATAAACATGTTCTGTAAAACTATCTCGTATTTTAAGAGCAAAATCTCCGGGTACGGGCCTCTCTGCCCTTATTACATTTGCATTAAATACCGTAGCATTAATATTACCAAAGCCTTTATCAAATTTGCCCTCTATGGTAACAATGTCTCCTCTTTTAATAGGTAGTTTACTAGGGGTTGTAACCCAAACAGTACCAGGCATTTTATTGTTAGCAACAACAATATTTGAAAGCTTTAATTGCAACTCTCCGCTTTGCGCCAATGATGTATCTTCTAATACTTTGCCCACAAAAGAAATATTTTTTTCATAATATATATCATAAGTTTTTTGGCTTATAAGCGCATTTGCCCCAACAAAAACCCCAATAACACTACCAGCTAATACACAAATCAAAACCGCTAAATAATGTCTTATAACAAAAGATAATATAATTAATAACACGCCAACAACTAGCCAAATGTAGCCGTCAAAATAATATATATCAACAAAATGTGCCAATACT
This sequence comes from uncultured Candidatus Saccharibacteria bacterium, assembly GCA_964423475.1. Taxonomy (GTDB): domain Bacteria; phylum Patescibacteriota; class Saccharimonadia; order Saccharimonadales; family CAIOMD01; genus JAUPVN01. The sequence goes on along the minus strand of CAYRFD010000012.1, from coordinate 4,072 downwards.
GCACCACATAAAATACCACCAGATACAGCTGCTATCTGCCATGATACATATGGCTTACGTAAACGCAAAAAATATTTTACCATTGCTTAACTTTATTAAACATCTTCTTTAACAGGCAAAACTTGCCCAGGACATGTATATAAAACACGTTTCATAGCATTATATTCTGCTTTTGTAACCCATAATCTATATTTTTGTTTTACTGCAATCTGGCGCGCCACATAACGGCACCTATAATCTTGTTGGGGGAGCCAGTTAGATGCATCTTTATCGCTTTTTTGCATATTAGCCTTACCTTCTACGGCAAGTAAATTTAACGGATCATTTGCTAGTTGCTGACGTTCTTGTAGGGTTAAATCTTGAGCACCTTTTTGCCATGCGTCAGATAGTGGCACAATATGGTCAATTTGCACATCATCACTTGTATCTGGCCCTCTTACAAAATTTATTGTTATACCAGTGTAAGGATCGTTTTTTAATAATCCCTTTAGCACATCGCAACCATTAACATTACTAATTACTTCTGATTCAAAATCTCTTTGCAATATATAATTACGCGTGTCGCACCCATCTTTTTCTTGCCAGCCTTTGCCAAACTCATCTCGGCTATAGTTTTCTTTAGATACACGATCTTTTACAGCAAGTTTACTCAAAGCATCAGATGCCAAAAAAACTTCACTAAGCTGAACGGTTGCATTAGTAACAGAAACATTACTATTACGAGATTTTTGATAATCTATAAAACCAATCAAAAAGGCAAATGCAATAATAATTATTAATGCAATTATTTGGCGTTTTAAATATAGCTTTTTATTTGGATGTTCCATCATATTAATTTATAGCATAAAAATTATTATAAAAAATAATAGTAGTACAAAAAATAGTAATAACCACCAACCTGGGTGGCCAATAATCTTTAATAAAGTATAAATATTATAAAAAGGTAAAATAGATTTCCAACCCCGTCCTCCGGCTTTAGTAAAAATTTTTTCTGTAGCGTTTTCTCCAATTGTTTTGGCTACTTTTAAACTACCTTCTTTTGTTCGCGTATGCTCTAATTATTTCATTATTACTTTAGTTTTTTTGGATAATAAATAATAAACCAAATTTGGTATTAAAAACGTAAACCAACCTACTAATAAAAATATTACTAAGTGCCAGCCTGCTGATTGTGTATTTCTTTTTAATATAAACGCTTCTGGAGTTTCCTCTGTCAAATCCCAACCATTAGCCATATATAGTTTACAATCGGCTAACGCTTTGTCTCTTTGTGCTTTCTCTTGTGCTTTAGTCATTTTAAATCTCTTTTAATTATGCTTGAATTATATGTTAATTAAACAAATTAGTAAACAAAATCGTGTACTATAAATTAATATGTATATATAGAGTTAGTAGCATAAATTAACCCCATAAATGGTGTTTTTCTTTTTCTAAATTTTGTAATAATTTATTTACTGCAATTTGTGCGTAAGGGTTAGCAGATACTACAGATCTATATAAATCTTCAGATTCGTTGCCGGCTATTTCTACAATGCGTCTTAACTTTTCTTCTGTAGGTATTGTTAAATCTCCAGCATTTTTATTAAATTCCATTTTTGCTAACACATGCGCCAACACAAATGGCACGGCATGGTGCAGGGCCATATGCTTATCGTGTTCTTCTGCGGTTTTAAAAATTAACTTAAAACCATAATCATTTTTTAATACATTACAAAATTCTTTAGCCTTTGGGCCATCATTTTGGCATACTACTATTCGCATATCTTTTATAAAATATTTGTTACTTGGCGGTCCAAATAATGGGTGCAAACTTAATATATTATTAAAATGCGCACTATTATTTTTATATAACCTACCTGCTAAAACTTTAGTAGATAATACATCTACAATTAACTTATCTTTTATATCATACAAAACTAGCTCGCTAATAACTTTTGCAAACTCACTAGCGGGCGTGGCAACAAATATAATATCGGCTTTTTTAACTAACAATTTTAAACTATCTACACTTTTATAATCACTGTGTATATTTTTTAAATTTGGGTCATAGTAAACAATACTAAATTTATTGCTAAAACCCCTTCCTAGCATAGAGCCCAAACTCCCAAACCCTACAAAACCAATTGTTTGCATTTTATTAGGCATCATTAGGCCCAGTTTTGAGATTCTTAGATTTATTATTGTATACAAGGTTTGGTGGAGTCTCCGTCTTCTCTAACATCGCTTCAATTAGCTGTATTGGCATAGAGGTAGTTATATGAACGGTATAATTTTTGCCATTTTTTTTAAATCTTATACTCGTAATATATAAGCCCATTTCAGTAGCATAATTACTTATTAATTCTGCAAAACGTTGTGCAATTTTTTTACGATATTGTACATTTAAAACCTGAGGCACTTCTGTAGGGTGCGGCAGCTTAAGGCTAACAATGTAAGCTATTTCTGGGGGTGCAGTTGACACTCCACTATTTATTTCTACATTACCATTCATAACAAACCTAACATTTAAAATAATACTTTTATAGATTATAACAGATTATATTATACCATTACTCACGCATATTAATATATGTAAGATATTAATTATTTACCCCCTACCATTCTCTAACCATAACTGTTATTATAATTATATACACGAGCACTTTGAATATGAGGGATATTACATAACCAGCTAAGAGCTGTAAGTTAATGAATAATACTAAAAATACTACTAAAAAAGACGTTTCTTTATTTACTCGCTTAGGTAAGGCTTTTATTAAGTATGGTAGATACTTTTTAGGTATTTTAGTTTATTTAGTACGTGGCTTTATACATGGTTTTGTTAAGGTAATTAAATACATGGCTAAATACACTGCTAAGTTTATGCTAATAGCCATTAGTAAGCTTATTAAGGCTGTAGATTACTTGGTGGTCTTTATTGTTAAAAAAGTAATCTATTTATTTAGGGTATTAGCTAATAGCTCTATGGCTGTGTGGTTAAAGAACCATGTAAGTAAAGTAGCTAATGTTTTAAGGCTTAAATTGGTAAGTATATATAGGAGATTATATAATGCACCCTATACTAAAAGACTACGCAGAACAGCTGTAGCTCAGTTTGTAAGAAAGATACTTGTAGCTAGTGTGTTAAAGGTAAATAAAGTTTGGAAGGCTTTTTGGAGAACCTTAAGGTTTAGTGTAAGCTCACTAAAGCGTAGTTTGGTTAAGCGTCCTCAGCTTAGGCCTGTCTTTATCTCTTTAGTATTAGTAGCTATGGTAGTTAGTTTGTTCTTACCTATAGTGCAAGTAAGGGCTACTACCTTGCAGTGGAGTAAGAATAGTGATTTTAGTAATAACCAAATAGGTAAATGTCAGACTACTACAGTTAGTAACATTAATATATCTGGTTCTGCGTATAATGATCCTACTTGCCAAGCAGTGGGGACAGATGCAAGCATGAGCTTGCCGGCTAGTGGAGCTTATTTGTCTGATGTGAAGGAAGTGGCAGCAGGGGCGTATCACACATTGGCTTTAAAGAATGATGGGACGGTTTGGGCTTGGGGATCTAATACTTATGGGCAACTAGGGGATAATACTACTACTCAGCGTAATACCCCCTTACAGGTTAAAGACCCTAGTGGTAATAGCTATTTAACGGGGATAACGGCAATTTCAGCAGGAGTATATCATTCATTAGCTCTTAAAAATGATGGGACGGTTTGGGGGTGGGGTAATAACAGCCAGGGGCAAATTGGCGATGGTACTACAGTACAAAAAACAATCCCCATACAAGTAAAGAACGCGATTGGTAATGGTTACCTTTCTGGCGTGAGTATGATTTCCACAAGTGCATATCATACAATCATACTTAAAACAGATGGGACGGTTTGGGGTTGGGGCCATAATAATTTTGGACAATTGGGTAATGGTACTGCTTCTTATTCACAATTGCTACCTGTACAGGTAAAGGATTCTGCAGGTACAGGTTATCTAACTGATCTTAGCGATATTTATGTAGCAGGTTATTACTCTTTTGCTCTAAAAAATGATGGGACGGTTTGGGGGTGGGGGTATAATGGCTGGGGACAACTTGGCG
>CAYRFD010000011.1:5682-24742 GCA_964423475.1 uncultured Candidatus Saccharibacteria bacterium | reverse complement strand
TTATTACCTGGTTATATTGCCAGCCAATACGCCCTAAATAAAAAAATCATCTAGTTATTTATCTTTTTGGGCAATTTTAATAATACCAAACTTGTGCATAAGCCAAGAAATATATAGCCAATTTGTATTTACAAATATAAATATTTATGATAGCGTTAAACTATAATTGTATATATAAATAATAAAAAAACTATAATTGTATATATAAATAATAAAAAAATAAGTAAGGAAAATAAATAATGAGTGAAAAAGTCCCACAAAACCGTTTGTTTGGTAGGTTTGGTAATTTTTTAAGAAGACACCCTTGGTTGGCGGCAACTATTGGAGCTACTGCCATTGGTACAGCTATTGCAACTGGTGGGGCAAACGCAGAAACAAACCCTGCTGTTAATCATGCGGTAGCTAGTATGCCAGCCCAAGTGGGTGATGCTACTATTACGGCTTCGGTTGGCACATCCGATGTTTTGCCTGGAGATGGTGAGCTATCATTACCTAGCGTTAGTTTAGATGTAGGTGTATCAGAAGCCGCCAGTAGAGTAGTTGACGATGATTATGTAGAAGAAGAACGAGTCGTTAAGAACCACGTTACAGATATCTTTACTGCCAATGCTATGGAGTATGCTAAACGTTTTCATTTAGACTCCAATGCTATGGTGGCATCATCAGAAGTGGGCATTGATGGTGCGATAGATACAATTGAACAAAGGCTAGCCGATGGTTGGACTCTTGAGGGTGTAAAGGTCCATGGTACGGCATCAGATGAGGATGATACTTTGTCTGCCGATGGCGTAACCCAGAGTAGTGATGCCGGGCTAGATGTACCCGCCCCCACAAGTCTAGGAGACCCACGTAATCACAATGAACTACTTGCAGACGTAAGAGGAGAGGCCGGCAGTAAATTATTACAAGAAAAGGTATTGGCTAGCTTAGGCATAGACATAAGCCAGATAACTAAGGTTTTACCTGGTGAAGAAATTATTAATCATGAGTTAAATAATCAGATACGTAATTTAGCAAAGAATTACCAAGTTACACCACTCGAACTCTTAGATGCCTTTAATGGTATTGGCACTACCCCAGAGTCAAAAGACTTAGAAGCAAGGCTGAAGGCAGACACTGGTGCAATGGGCACGCTCAATGTTCTTAAAGAACACAGAGCTTTTATAATTAGTATGGAATTTGAAAAAACAGTTTTAGAAACTATACCGGTTTATCGCGAAGGCAAATGGGTAACAGAAATTCAAGAAAGAAAATTTATGCATGTAGAATTTGTACCTATATTTATACCATTGTTCTTGCTAGCGCTGTTAGCTAAACGAGGAATAAAAATTAAACCTACAGAAATGCCACCAAAACCAGTTGGCCCACCGTTACCACCAAATCTAGTATTACCAAATAATGTTTTACCAAAATCAGTAACAAAACCCCCCAAACCACCTATCTCACCAAAGCCTAAGTACCCAACCCCGGGCGTTCATGAAAGCAAAGATCATCTAAATGGTGGCCCCACGCGACCTGGGTTCGAACAGCAAGTGTTTAGGATTCGGGATCCAGGCACTGCTAGCCAAGGTAACAGGGGGCCTGTAACAACTCACAGGGGTAACAGACAGAGTACTGGCAGAACCCCTAAAAGAAGTATGCCAAAAGGTCGTCAAAAAAGACGATAGTTACTGGAATAGAGTATAAATAAATTTTTTGTTGATATACTGAATACATGAGTAAGCAATTTTTTTGGGGGGCAAGTACGGCGAGTCATCAGGTAGAGGGTGGCACGCATAACCAGTGGAGTGAGTGGGAAAAGGCAAATGCTAACAGGTTAGCAGACAGTGCCCGGCAACGCTTAGGCTGGTTGCAAAATTTTAACGATATTCAGGCTCAAGCTGAAAACCCAAATAATTACATTTCTGGCAATGCCGTAGAACACTACTCAAGGTATAAAGAAGATTTTGCTTTAGCTAAACAACTAAATTTAAATGCACTGCGTTTTGGCATTGAATGGTCTCGTATTGAGCCAAAACGGGGTGAGTGGGATCAAGATGCAGTTAATCATTACAAAAAATATATTAAAGAAATGCACAGGGTAGGGTTAGAACCTTTTATTACGCTTTGGCACTGGACAATGCCGGTTTGGTTTGCAAACATGGGTGGTTTTACTAAAAAAAGCAATATTAAGTATTTTGAACGTTACGTTAAAAAAATAAGTGATGAGCTTTTGAGCGATATTTACTATGTTATTACAATTAACGAGCCCAATGTATATGCTACTTTTAGTTACATTTTGGGCAATTGGCCACCTCAGCAAAAATCATTAATTACTGGCTTAAGAGTATATAACAATTTAGCTACTGCTCATAAAAGAGCTTATAAAATTATAAAAAGCTCTTACCCAGATATTAATATTAGTGCAGCTCAGCAAATTGTAAACTCTAAGCCTTTTAGAAAAAACAATATAATTGATAAAACAATGGCACGGATGGCAAACTATACTTGGCATTGGTGGTGGCTTAATAAAACTCAAAAATATCATGATTTTATTGGTATAAATTTTTATTTTACAGATTATTACAAAGGTTTTAAGCGCCATAACCCAAAAACTCCATTAAACGATTTAGGTTGGTACATGGAGCCCAGTGGTATAGTAGAAATTTTAGCCCAAGTTGCAAAAAGATATAAAAAAAAGCCTATTATTATTACAGAAAACGGTTGCCCTGATGCTAAAGATGATTTTAGGCAATGGTGGCTAGAGCAAACCATGCAAGCTTTAGAGCAAGCAAAACAGCAAGATATACCCGTAAAAGGTTATTTGCACTGGAGCCTAATAGATAATTTTGAATGGGCCGATGGCTGGTGGCCAAAATTTGGTTTAATAGAGGTTGATCGTAAAACCCTAAAACGCACCATCCGCCCCAGCGCCGAAACTTGGGCTAAACATTTATCTAAAGTTAACTATTAGTTTTATCAAATTTTTTGATCAGCTTGTTCACTAAGTTTTATTACAACGGTATTGATTTTATCTAAATGATCTGCGGGTGCATCTTCGTCTACGTGTATTACAAATTCGCAGCCTTTTAGCGGTCTAAGTTGAGTTCTTTGAAAACCAAGCATATCAAGAATTGTATCTTCGCCTTCAATACGCAATAGTTCTTTGCTGAATATGTATGTGGCGTTTCCCTCAAAGGGGTTTTCTGCTATGGCAAATGTTTTACCGTCTGATTTAAATACGAGTATAAAGTATAAATCTCCTAAAGTCGTATTTTTGTTTTCTTTTGAATAATATAGTGTGCCACCTTTAAGGTCTGCTAAGGTTTTTATAATATGTATACGGCCACTTTGTGGCTCTCTTGTTTCGTCGGAATTATTTACATGATCTGATATAACTCTTTCTATTGCTGCGATGGTGATGGTATCAGGAGGGAACACCTCCAAGTCAAGTTCTGATGCTTGAGCAAATAAATCTGATATGGTTGGTTTCTGTTCTGTGTCACCTTGATCAGTTGAGCCTGCTGTAGGGGCTGTTAAGCTAATTTGATCTGCTGACTCTGACTGCGGCTTTAATGATTGTTCCTGCGTACTAAATAGCATGCCAATAGAATTTATTGTTTGTTCATTAATTACATATCCATCTGATTGTTCTAAGATGCTCCTAATTACTGGCCAGTGGCTTTTTATCCAGATAAGTATTTCTTGAATTTTTAATAAATCTATTTCTTCTGTTTCTAATCCTTTGCGTTTATTTGGTTCATCTAGTTTATACTTTACCCAAAAAGCTTCAAACTCTTCTATCATTGTTTCCAGTTTTGCTTTTATTTCTTCATGGTTGTGTTTGCTCGTTTTGCAGATTGTAGCTAAACAATGAATAACTTTAGCATATACCTCATAATCTTCGTCATTATCTGATTTGTCTATTTTACCTAATTTCATCCGATGGCTTAAAGAATTATCGCCTATTTTAAGTTTTAATTTTCTCGATTGTCTTCCGGAAATAGATAAACCGTATTTAGTTAGCAATGCTTGAATATCTTGCTTTTTTAGCTTATCTTCTTCTTGCCTTGTAAGCCTTGCTGCTTCTTCTGCTTCTTCTCGTGCACGCCTAGCTTCTTTTGTTGCTTCTTCTCGTGCACGCCTAGCTGTTTCTGCTTCTTCACGTAGTCTGGCTAAATCTTCTGGTGATTTTTTGGCATGTTCTTGCGGTGGGGTTTCGTCTAGCTCACCCATATTATAAGGTAATATTGTAGCCGAGATTATGCCAGTACCTTTATTACCAACTGTTACTACATGACCCATAAATCTTGTAATTTTAATTTCTGCTAATAATGTAGTTAGTTGTTCTAATTCAATTTTTATAATATCTAATAACGGGCTATCAATATTTATCATTTGTGCTTTGATGGCTTCTAGAAGGCTATTAGCGTTTAAGAATAGTGTATCTAAACCTTTTAGTGTGGGGTTTTGTTGAAATTGATCTTGTAGCATTACGCTATTTTTAATTAGCTTTATAGTTTTGTTTGTAAAATCAGTGTAAGTATTGCCCTTAAACAAATTTTGATTGTCATTTAAAAAATTGATTACCGTTATAGCCCAGGTGCGAATACTCATAAGAGAGCTTACTTCAAAACCTGCTTTAATAGCAGTAAGCTCTTTAGGTAGTTGCCCCCCCTCGGAGCGCACGTCTCTGCTAGTACGTATATAATCATCTTTATCAGGTTCACCTAGTGTAGCCGCTGTTTTCCCAATCAATCTAAATAGTTTTTTTGGCACTGTTGGAGTTTGAAAAGTGTTACCTTCTAAAAATGTATGTTCGATTTCCTGTATTTTAGTAGCGCATGGCATATTATTTATAGATGCTATACTTCCTAGCAATCTTGCAATTACAACCTTTCTAAACTCCCATGTTAGTAGCGCATTTGCTGCATATCCGGCATGGTCATGGTTAGAACTTGTATATCTACTTACAAATTTATCGTAAACACCACCATCCATAAGTATAGAGAAAGCAGTTAATGATGATGGTTGTTCTAAGTGTGGGGCTATTAGACGTTTATGTATTGAACCACCGCTAATAATTTCTCTTTCATCTAATGTAATTAATGTAGGTGTATCTGGGGTCCAAAGCTCAGGCATAATTAATAATTATATTACATAATTAGCTAATTTGTCAACTATGTTTATTAAAATATTATTCAGCGTGTAGATGGTATTCACTAAAGTAAAAATATTTGTCAAAAAATATTGACCGTTAAGGGGTGTTAATAATATAATTTTGTGCTAATAATAACATAATGACAAAAATAACAGGCGCAAAAATTGTAGTAATTGGTGGTGGCACGGGCAGTTTTACTTTGCTTTCTGGCATAAAAAACTATGTTAGTGATGTAACGGCAATTGTAAACATGGCAGACGATGGCGGCTCTACGGGTCAATTAAGAGACGAATTTGGGGTTTTGCCCCCCGGTGATGTAAGGCAATGTTTGGTAGCTTTAAGCGAATCGCCAAAAGTAAGAGACTTGTTTAACTACAGGTTTAGTGAAGGGTCTTTAAAAGGCCATGCCTTTGGCAATATCTTTTTATCTGCTTTAGAGCAAATGACGGGTAATTTTGCCGAGGCTATAGAAGTGGCCGATGAGGTATTAAACGTTCAGGGCAAGGTTATACCCGTAACGCTTAATAATGTTCAGTTGGTTCTAAAATCTAGAGATGGTACAAATATTTTAGGTCAGCACGTAATAAATAATATGAGTTTCAATAAAAATGATGAGAGGCCTGTTTTAGAATTATCGCCAAAAGCTAAGTTAAACCCAAGTGCTAAACAGGCAATAGAGTCGGCCGATATGGTAGTGATTGCCCCGGGGAGTTTATATGGTAGTTTAGCGCCGGCTTTAATTGTAAATGGTATGAAGCAAGCTTTATTAGCTACAAAAGCTAGAGTGGTGTATGTTTGCAATTTGGTTACCAAACCTGGCCAGAGTGAGAATTTTAGTGTGGCAGACTATGCAGATGAGATAGAACGTTTTATTGGGGCGCCAAGGTTAGATTATGTACTTTATAATACAGAGTTGCCTAGTAAGACATTATTAAAGAGATACGCATTGCAAAAAGAATTTGGGGTAGAAGTAAAAACCCAAGAGTTAAAACAAAAACATTATAAAGCTGTTGGTAAAAAAATATGTGCAAAAGAAGTGAAGACGGCCGTAAAGGGTGATATAATTGCACATACGCGTTCTTTTATTAGGCATGATTCTGACGCACTTGCCAGACAATTAATGAAGGTTTATTTTTCATGATAAAGATTTCGACAGCAATTATACCTGTTGCAGGCTATGGTAGCCGCATGTTACCTGTAACAAAAGTGGTAGAAAAATGTATGTTACCAGTAATTAATCGTCCTGTGATAGATTACGTGGTAGCAGATTGTATTGCCGCTGGTATTACAAATATAGTTTTTGTAGTGGGTGAGGGCAGCGATCAGTTGCAAAGATATTATGGCCACAATGCTGCCCTAGAAAGATATCTTAAAGATCAACACAAAGAAGATTATTTACCGCTTATTAAACCACCAGAGGATGTTACTTTTGCATATGTTGAACAAGCTCAATCTGGTAAATATGGCACGGCGGTGCCTGTTACTTTGGCTAGCCATTTTGTAGAAGATGATGAGCAGGTTTTGGTGTTAATGGGCGATGACTTTGTATGGAACAAAGATGGTAGCAGTGAGTTAACTAGGCTAATTCAAAGCGTAAAAAATAAAGACGAAGCAGCCATGCTGGGCGTACCAGTAGAAAAGTCTGAACTTAGTAAATATGGTGTAATTAAAGCAAGTAAAGATGGTATTTTTGAGGCCATTATAGAAAAGCCAGCCATAAAGGATGCTCCTTCTAACCTAATTAACATTAGTAAATACGTTGTGCCATCTAAACTATTAGATTATATTGTCAAATCGTATTATATAGAAAAAACTCAAGGTGAGTATTTAATTACAGACCCTATAAATGAATGGGTCAAAGATGGTGGTGTAATGCGTGTACAAGGGGCGGTAGGAAAATACCTAGATTGTGGTAACCCTAAAGATTGGCTAGCTGCTAACAATTATATTGCTTTACATAAAACATGATTGGCTATGCATAATTGATTTTATAGCATTATGATGCATAAAATATCTATATATTTATAGAAATTTGATTATTTTAGATAAAACGCAATATTATCTAAAACCATATATAGTGTTAATGCTATAGTGCTTACGCTACATGTGGATAAAATTTGTTATCATGTTAAAAACTGTGGATAACTTGTTGTAAAAACAGATAAAGTACCTATAAAGTACTTGCAGTGGGTAAAGGTGGGTAGTAGACTATTGGTAGTGGGTAAACGTGGGTCGCACCACAAATAAAATAAAAAACCACTAGGCAGAAATAAAATATGGCCACCGTAGACTACTTTGAACGAAAGCTCGATGATAAGCATCGACTCAGCATACCCGCTGAAGTAAGAAGTGAGTTTAAAAGCGGTGTCGTCGTAACAAGAGGATTTGGTGCATACTTGCATCTGTACTCACAAGAAGTTTGGGACAACCAAGTTGAGCCCGAGCTAAAAGGTCACATCTTAGATGAGCGTGTGGCCGACTTAAATGTACAGTTTCGCAGTGGCAAAACGGGTGATGAGCTCGATCAAAAACAGGGGAGAATAACCCTAGAGCAGCATCACTTAGATTATGCCGGTATTACCAAGCAGATTGTTGCGGTAAGAGCAGGCGCTTATTGGCGCTTGAGCGCAAAGTAGTTTCTGCCGTAAGTCCTTTAACAATTAACAAAAACAGCAAAAACCAAATCGACTCGAGATTAGCGATTTGGCAGCCAACACGTAGAATATAGGAACTACGCTAAAAATCCTCGTACATTTTAAGCAAAACACCTCCCAAAACTCCACCTCACACAAGTCTCTATTGGGTACTTTTAAGAGCAGTCAGCTGATATTTATACGCAAATTTTTCAAATTCGCATTTGATACTTTATCAGCATTTATGACACTTTTAAAAAACCTATATTACAAAAACAAAAACATTTACAAAAACAAAACGTTGGTTGCTGAATCGGTGATCTTGCAAAAATAAAAATAAAAATTATGCATGAACCAGTATTACTATCAGAAGTTATTTCTACAATTAGACCCTTACCAGGGGAGCGTTATTTAGACGCTACTGCTGGCTATGGGGGGCACGCAAAAGCGATGCTTGATTGTACAAATAATTATGCCGGTAGCGTACTGGTTGATCGCGATAAAACTGCTTATGATTACCTTGTAAACAAATTTGATAGTACCGGAATAAGGTTTTTACATAAAGACTTTTATTCCGCTGCGGAAGTACTAATTAAAGAGGGAGCATCGTTTGATCTTATATTGGCAGATTTAGGCGTATCGTCACAGCACCTTTCACAGGCGAGTCGTGGTTTTAGTTTTCGTTCTGAGGGCCCACTAGATATGCGTATGGACAAAAGGCAGCCTTTAACGGCTTCTACCATAGTAAATGAGTGGGGTGCGGAACCTTTAGAACGTATTTTACGAGCTTATGGCGAAGAGCCGCAAGCACGCAAGATAGCTAATGCAATTGTTCTGGGTAGGCCAATTGCTAATACCACGCAACTCGCCGATCTAGTTGCTAAAACAACTGGTCGTTGGCAGGGTAAACATCCGGCCACTCGTACCTTTCAGGCAATACGTATTGCGGTTAACGATGAGCTTGGTTTAGTAGAAAGTGTTTTACCGCTTTGGATGGCACTACTAAGACCAGGAGGAAGACTAGGAATAATTAGTTTTCATTCGTTAGAAGACCGCATTATAAAACGATTTTTTTCTGAAAAAGGGGGAAATCGTTACGATGCAGACTTGCAGATTGTTACTAAACAACCAATTGTTGCAACACCTCAAGAAATAGCTTTCAATCCGCGATCAAGGAGTGCAAAACTCCGGGTCGCCGCAAAGATAAATATAAAAAGAAAGGACCAGCGATGAAAATTAAAGTCACTGGTCGGTCTATTACTCAAAAAGTACAAGTTCACGTACTTTAGAGTATAATACGACGCCGTTTGTGCGATGAGCTAAAATGCCATCGCACAAACACCAAAAACAAAATAAAAAAAGAAAAAACAAATATGACATACGGAAAATCAGTTACAGTATCTAGAGCTGCTGCGTATCAGCGTAATCGCAATGTCGTTAGTATTCAGCCCAGCCGGAAAGGCTTTGGGCCAGTTGCTAATGTTGTGGTGATTGTGCTTATTTTATGCTTACTTGGGCTTGTATATCTTACTCAAATAACTAAAACAAATGCATTGGGTTATAAGGTTAGTGAATTGCAAACACAGCAAGATAGACTATCTGAAGAGCATGATGGCTTAGAGCTAGACGCAGTGCGTTTGCAAAACCTTGAACGCGTAAAAAATAGTACTATAGCTAAAAATATGACAGAAACACAGCCTACTGCTTTCGTGACAAATTAGGGTTTTTCTGTTACAATAAGCATGAGCAATAATTCATATTTATGAAGAATAATAATACACATTCATCAAAATTTGATAGAACTTTACTACTGCGGGGCGGTCTTTTTTTGGTAGGAGCTGTATTGTTAGTGCAATTGTTTATTGTGCAAATTGTACACCACGACTATTATAGTGCGGCTGCTCTTGCTGAGCATGTTAAGAAATTTGAGGTTAGTGCCGAACGGGGTAAAATTTATATGAACGATGGTTATGCTACCGTGCCAGTTGTACTAAACGAAAAAAAGTATCTGGTTTATGCAGACCCTAAATATATACAAAGTAGTGATCAAACAGCAAACCAGTTGCAACAGCTAATTGGTGGCGACTTAAAACAGTTAGAAGAATTGTTAAAAAAAGATACAAGATATGTTGTTCTTGCTAAAAAAGTAGATAGATCTGTTGCCGACAGAATTAAAGATCAAAAAATTAAAGGTGTGGGGTTAAAAGAAATTTCTGTAAGAACTTACCCACAGGGAAAAATGGCATCGCAGGTACTTGGTTTTGTAAATGATGATGGCCAAGGGCAGTATGGTTTTGAGGAATATTACAACCAACAATTATCTGGTAAAAATGGTTTACAGCAAAAAATTACAGATATAAACGGTGTTCCATTAGCAATAAATAATAATCAAGAGCAACAAGATCCTATTGCGGGCGATGACGTTACTCTATCTTTAGATTTAAGAATGCAAAAAATTGTAGAAGAAAGATTACAAGAAAACGTTACTAGAACAAGTTCTAAAAGTGGTAGTGCGGTCTTAATTGATGCCAACACAGGAAAAATTACCGCCATGGCAAATGTACCTACGTATGATCCGTCTCAGTATGCTTCTCAGCCGGATATTAGTATATTTTTAAACACAGCTACCAATGGGGCATGGGAGCCTGGTTCTGTAATGAAACCACTAATGATGTCGGTTGCATTTAATGAACAAAAACTAAATCCCGGGAGCACATATTTTGATAAGGGCAGTGTACAGATTGCCGATAGAACTATAAAAAATTCTATGGAATGGGGCGCTCGTAATATGTCTATGAACGATATAATTACAAAATCACTAAATACCGGCGCCGTTTATATGATGCAGTCTTTAGGGGGTGGCCAAATTGATGAGCAAGCTCGGACAACCTGGTATCAATATTTAACAGAAAGATATGGTTTTGGAAAATCTACTAATATAGAATTAGCGGGCGAGCAAGGGGGATCAGTGATTGGCCCTAAAGATCCAGACGGCGTAGCGGTTAGATATGCAAATATGAGTTTTGGCCAGGGGCTCACGGTGACTCCACTACAGTTAGCTGCAGCTTACGCAGCGTTAATTAATGGCGGTACATATTATCAGCCAAGTATTATTAGTACTGTAAAAGCTAGTAATAAAGAACAAACCGTTCCACCAAAAGTAATTATGTCTAATGTTATAAGCCCACAAGTAAGCCAAGATATTAGGGCAGTCCTACAACTTAGTGCTTCACAGAATAACAAGCCAGCCCTAAGAGACGGTTATGCAATTGGTGCTAAGAGTGGTACGGCAGAGGTTGTTGGTGATGATGGTGCCTATAAGACAGATGCTTATAATGGTGCGTACATTGGGTTTATAGCCGGTAAAGACAAAGCATATGTGCTAATAGTCCGTTTAGACGAGCCAAAAACAAGTGGTTTTGCAAGTGCGCAGGCTGCTATAGCCTGGGCTGCAATTAGTAACGAAGTATTAAATATTGTACCAATTGCACCAATGTAAAATAGTAATGTGGTATACTAAGTATTATTACGTAAAAAGACATCAATATCATGGAATCAATAACAGAAATAAGCATAGAAACAAGTAAGCTCGCAGCAATTATATTTTTAAGTATTTTGGGTTTTGCCGTTAGTATGATATTAACGCCAATTTATACAACCATTGCCTATAAATACGAATGGTGGAAGCGCCCACGCACAACAGCCTTAACCGGCGAAAAGGCTACAGAATTCCAAAAGCTACATGCCGCAAAGCATCGTAGGCATATACCAACTATGGCGGGTTTGATTATGCTAGTAGGCGTTGCTTTAGTAACTCTTATTTTTAACTTATCTAGGGAACAAACCTGGCTGCCATTGTCATTAATGGTTGGGGCAGGATTGGTTGGTTTGTTAGATGATTATATAAATATTAAAGGAGATGGAACTGGAGTAGCTGGTCTTAGGTCTAAAATGAAGTTTTTGCTAATTGGTGCGGTTGCTTTTGCTGGGGGTTGGTGGTTTTTTGCAAAGCTAGATATTACATCTTTTTATTTGCCTGGGGTAGGAGATGTGGCGTTAGGATGGTTAATGGTACCTTTATTTATGTTGGTAGTAATTTCTACGGCTAATGCAGTTAATATTTCTGATGGGCTAGATGGGCTTGCCGGAGGCTTACTTGCAACTTCTTTTGGAGCGTTTGCGGTTATAGCACTATTGCAGGGGAGATACGGTATAGCAGCATTTTGTATGACAGTTGTAGGCGCATTGTTAGCTTATACGTGGTTTAATGTGTTCCCGGCAAGGTTTTTCATGGGAGATGTAGGAAGCTTTAGTTTAGGAACCGCACTTGGTGTTGTGGCTATGTTAACCAACACACTTGTATTATTGCCGTTAATTGGTTTGGTTTTTGTTGCAGAGGCGGGATCTGTAATATTACAAACAATATCTAAAAAGACAAGAGGCGGAAAAAAGATATTTAGAATTAGCCCAGTTCATCATCATTTTGAAGCAATTGGTTGGCCAGAAACTAAAGTAACAATGCGTTTTTGGATTGTAGGCCAAGTTGTTGCGGTTCTTGGCTTGGTTGCTGCAATTTATTGGGGATTTGTATGATCCCGCCCCGAGCGCGGATAAGTACAGAACCATATCAAACCCGTAAGCATAGACCTGATTATGGGCTTTTTGTTTTATCAAGCATATTATTAGCCGTAGGATTAATAGTTATGTACGCAATAAGCCCAGCTTTGGCTGCTAAGGGTGGAGATGTGAGTGATAACTATTTTATTATTAGGCAGCTAATTGCTGTTGTTTTGGGTTTTATTGCTTTTTTTATTTTTTCTAAGGTGCCAATTAAATTTTGGCAAAAAATTGCAAAACCATTACTAGTTTCTGTTTTTATATTAAGCATTTTAGCTGTATTAACTGGTGGTAGAGAAGATTTGCGTTGGATTCAGGCGGGGCCATTGTCTTTACAGCCGGTTGAATTTGTAAAACTTATTGTTGTTATAACTTTTGCTGGTTTTTTAGCAAAACTTGCAAGTGAGGGTAAATTAACAGATAAAAAATCTTGGCGCGTGCCACTTATTGTAGTGGCCGGTTTAATTGCTACCATTGTATTTCTACAAAGAGATTTGGGTAGTGCTGTGGTACTGCTATCTGTTGGTCTTGCCATGCTTTTTGTGGTAGGTATGCCAATGAAATATTTTATGGTATCTATAGTTTTAATTGCTATTGTTGGGGTGCTTGCGGTTGTCTCAACGCCCTATAGAATGCAGCGAGTTGCAACATTTTTATCACCTACTAAAGATTGTTCTTCTGAGCAGGCTTACCATGCCTGCCAGGCATTGATTGCTGTTGGATCCGGTGGGGTTATGGGTGTTGGGCTAGGGCGAAGTATTCAAGCCTATGGTTATTTGCCAGAAGCAGAGAATGACTCAATTTTTGCAATTTTTGCAGAAAAGTTTGGCTTTATTGGATCGGTGGTTTTATTAGCTATATATGGAGCATTGTTATTGCGCATTTTAACAATTATGCAAAGAGCACCAGATAGAACTAGTCAGTTAATAGTAGCAGGAGTGTTTATGTGGTTTGCGGTGCAGGCATTAATTAATATAGCTGCTATGCTTGGGTTAATACCAATAAAAGGTATAACATTACCATTTATTAGCTATGGTGGTACTAGCTTATTGTTTTCTATGGCGGCGTTAGGTATGGTTTTTCAGATTTCACGCTATACATCTTTAAGAAAAATTGTTTATAATTACGAACCTAAAAAGGAGCAGCCAAATGAAAGTGATCGTCACTGGCGGGGGAACGGCCGGCCACGTTACACCGTTACTCGCCGTAGTATCTGAGATTACTGATCAGGTTCCTAATGTTAAAATATCTTATTTTGGTACAAAAAAAGATATTAACAGCTCTTTAATATTAAATAGTAAATATTTTAATCATAGGCATTCAATTTTTGCCGGAAAATTTAGACGTTATAATGGAAAAACATTTATTTGGTACGTTAAACACCCAAGTGTGATGTTGCTAAATATTAGAGATTTATTTTATGTTTTTTTGGGCTTTATCCAATCTTTATTTATAATGATATTTTCTAGGCCATCGGTAGTATTTGTAACCGGAGGATATGTTGGTTTACCCGTAGGGCTTGCAGCAGCAATATTAAGAATACCAATAGTAACTAATGATTTAGACACAGTTCCCGGGCTAACTAATAGAGTTTTATCTAGGTTTGCAAAAGGTTTGGCCGTTGCAGCACCTTTATCTTACTACCCACAGTATTCTAATAAGCCCGCTGTGTATTGTGGTGTTCCAATAAGAAAAGAGTTTTTGCACCCAATTATTAGTTCTAGGGCTAAGCAAAAGCTTAATATTAACCCAAATAGCAAAATGGTTGTTATTACAGGTGGTAGTAGCGGTGCCGGAAGATTAAATAAACTAATTTATAATTTATTACCCGATTTAACTAAAGATTCAAATAGAGTAGTATATTGGTTATCTGGCACAAATGATTATAAATTTTATAAAAATAAGATTAATAATAACAGAGTGATTATTAAAGATTTTGAGACAGATATGTTAAGCGTTTTAGCGGCCGCAGATTTAGTAGTATCTAGGGCTGGTGCAACAACTTTGTCGGAGATTGCCTCTTTGGCCAAACCACTTATAATTATTCCTAGTAAAATGTTAACTGGGGGTCATCAAACAAAAAATGCAAAGGTATATGTAGATGCAAATGCCGCCATAGCATTAGATGAAAGTTTATTAGATAAAGACCCTCAATTATTATTAAATACAATTGACACAATATTAATTTCTAGTGAAAAAAGTAAACAGCTTTCAGATAATATAATTACCCTGGTTCAGCCCAAAGCATCTTTAAATATAGCGAATTTAATTATTAATGTTGCTAATGGAGTATCTGTAAAATGAGATGGTGGCCATTTAATAAAAACAAATCTAATAAGGTAGAGTCTAGTAGCGGTCGTGAAAGGCAATCTTCTAATGATAATAATAGAGTAAAATCTTACTACACTGCATCAAAAAAACAGTTAGATGAATTTGATAGATCTGCTAGGCTACAACAAGAAATACCAAGCAAAAGATTATCTATAAAAAATATTCTAAAGTTTGTATTATTTGCATCTGTATTTGGTGTTGTTATATACGGAGTTATAGTGCTATACGGCGAACCAAGAGTTCAACTGAGTGGGGGCGAGCCCTATAGAAGCATCCAAGATTATCAGGCGGTTGTAGCCGCTGCTGTTGATGAATCGTTGGCTAATAAATTTAAACCAAGCCTTAAAACAGATGAAATCGCTAATTCTGTAAAGCAAGCCCTACCAGAAGCAATACTTGTTGATGTTACGGCCAGAATATTTGGCGGTAGCCCAGAGGCAGCTATATTAATATCACCCGCTTTTTCGGTGTTCAACCAGCCAGGATCGGATTCTATTATATTAAGTAACAGGGGTAGGCTAGCTATAGATGTAAAAAATACTACATTACCGGTAGAGTCATTGTCTACCATGGAAAATCAGAGCGGGTATATTTACAAAGTTGGTGATCAGGTTTTTAAGCCCACAGAAATGGAAGCATTAGAAGAGTTACAACACCAGTTTAGCGTGGCGGGGGAGACTTCTGTAAAGTACATATTACCAGAGAAACCGCGTGAAATTTGGGTAGTTTATAAAGATTATAAGATTCTTTTTAGCCTAGATGTAGGCGCGCCAATTACTACACAGTTTGGGGCTTTTAAAGCTATAAAACTAGAGATAGAGCAGGGGAGGCAGGCCCCACCTAAAGAATATATAGATGTGCGCCTTGGCGACCGTGTGTTTATTAAGTAAAAATGTATATAAAACTATATTAATATATAAAATGCAAATATCTTGCACATAGTCTGTTCGCTTTTTGTTTAGTGTTCGTAATTTGTTTATGTTGAAACAGTAGAAGAGGTGTTAGGGATTATATTTGCTGATTGGCATGTGTAGTTATTTAGTTATAGTAACAATATATATAAATATGTGGATAACTTGATATACCTCCCCACTAGTTTAAAGTAGTGTATATAGCTATGTTTAGTCTTTACTAGGGTAATTTATATGTGTACGCACTACTACGGGGGAATATATCTATAAAAATAGATTTTTGTTAATTCTACCCCTGTTAGTAAGGTATATTCTACCAACTATATTGACAATATTAAAGTCGTAAAAGGTATATTGTGCGACATTAACTTAGTGTAAGGCGGGGTGCTCTGCTCTAGCTAGTTTGCTCTTTTAATTTAATTTTAAATTCATTTTGTTTCTTGTATTTTTATATTTATGTGTAACCTGCCCAATATATACAACCGTCCATAGTTTTGTTTTTGTTGTATTTATAATTACTATGTATATAATAGTATTTGTTCGTAAAATGTTTATATATTATACTTAATATCTTTTAGCTATTAGAAGGCTATATATATAGTATCTATATAATTTTTTGTGAATTGCCCAAACGCGGCTTATTGTATGTTTTTAAACGCTTTTAATTATTTGATAGTCTATACTGTGCACTAACGTTAAACTATTCATCTTGAGTTGTAGATTCTTTAATATTTTTTACTGCCACTTGTGCCAAACTATTTTTAGGAGATTTTATGGGTAATGCTTGTATGTGTTTTTGAGCCCGTAGCAGTGTTTGGCCTAGTTTAACGGTGCTTTTGGGATGAGCTTGGCCCTTAGACGTTCTTTCAACTATATTTGCCTCTACGTTAGTTTTACTATTGGCATATTTTTGTCTTGAATTTTCTATGATTATGTCTGAATGGTTTGTTTGTGCTGGGGGTATATTTAGTGTAGAGCCGCTAAAAGGAGTGGCTTTTTTACCGTTAATATTCATACTTGTGACAAACTGTCTGTTATATAACTGTGTAAGATCGTTTGTTTCAAATTGAGGTTCAAAATACTTTATTAAATAGGGGCTATCGTCTGGGCTGACTTTAAAACTAATTATTGTGCCCACATTGCCAAAAACTGCATCTCTTAGCTCTTTTGGTAATTGAGATATATATTGATTAGCTATTGTTATGTTTAAGCCATACTTGCGGGATTCACTTAAGATAGTTGCAAAACTGTCTGTTGTAATATCCTGAAATTCATCAATGTATAAATAAAACGGTTTTCTATCTGATATATTTGGTGTATCTGCCCTACTCATTGCGGCCAACTGTATTTTATTTATAAGTAGTAACCCTAGAATGGCAGCATTGTCATCTCCTATTAGACCCTTAGATAGATTAACAATAAGTATTTTGCCTTCATCCATTAGTTTTCTAACATTAAATGTTGATTTTGGCTGGCCAATAATGTTTCTTATAATTGGGTTAGTTATTAATGCTCCAATTTTAGTTAAGATTGGGGATATTGCCTCTGAAGAATATTTTTCACTCCAACTAGCAAATTCGGTATACCAAAAAGTTTTTACTACTGGGTCTGTGGAGCTTGCTAATACCCTTTCGCGAAATTGATTATTTGAAAGCATTTTTGTTATATCTAGCATGGTTGCATTTTGGTAGTCTAGTAAAGCTAAAATAGTGTATCTTAAAATATATTCAAGCTGAGGGCCCCAGATATTTTTAAAAATATGCCTTAAGGCGCCAATAAGCTCATTACAAACCTGTCCCTTTGATATTGAGTCTGTTAGTTCTAGTGGATTAAAAGCTATTGGGTATTCTTGATCGGCCGGGTTAATATATACAACGTCGTTAATGCGTTCTTTTGGTATATATTGCAGTATGTGGGTAGAATAATCACCATGAGGATCTAAAATTGCAAAACCCTGTTTGTAGTAAACATCAGATAGGGTTAAAAGTTCTAAAAGCCCAGATTTACCAGTTTCGGTTTGGCCTATAATGTAAGTATGGCGGCCCCTATCGGTTCTTAAAATACCAAACATATCATGGATACCTCTAAAATTTGTTATGCCAAATAAACTTAAATCTTGAGGGTTTGTTTTGCTAAATACTGGTAGATTATTTGGGGGTTCTACGGCTTTAGTATTAGCCCAAACAATGTTAGGTGTCTCTATACTTTTATGAGGCAGATGGTATATACTGGCAATTTCTTCTATGTTTAAAATATAGCCCTTATCATAAAATTCTCGTTCCGAAAATAAAGATATTTTAGAACGATCAAAACTAGGATATTTACTTTGAAAGCCGTTTAAGTTAGCGGTGTTATATTGTTTAAAGGTGCCAATAATGGCCTGCATTCGTTGTTTAGCCGTTGTTTCACTATTACCTGCATAAAGTATACGAATTTTAGTTTGATATCCTGGCTTACGACATTTTTCTTCTATTGCGGTTACTCTTGTTTTGTCTCTTTCTGATAATTCTTTAACACCAGAACTTCCAATTTGCTCTGGCGGTTTAATGGGTGCAATTATAATTTGGCTAAAATAGTTCATTGCCCCACTGTTGGTCCATGCACCGCTGCCAGATTTTATGCGGTTAGCAATTTTATTACTTTTTCGATGCCAAGCGTTACTTATAGGGCGGATAATGATTTGGATCCACATTTCTTCGTTTGGCTGATCTATTTTTGCTAAAGTTGCTGCAATATTATCTAGTGGGTCTATCTCAAAACTTGGGAATGATTTTATTGGTAAGTATTCGTTATCTGTTAAAATTAACTCGCTGGAATATATTACGGATTGTTCAAGTACATGTTTTGTATAATCTTTTTCTGTTTTTGTTATTTGAGCATCGGGGTAGTATGCATATATTTGGCCCTCTAAAAAGGCTTGCAAATTTGTAGGAACCCATATATAAAAACGTATTCTTTGGCCTATTGAGCATATTTCAAAACTTATATGTTCTTGTGTTAAGTAGTCATTTTTAAAAAATGATTTTTTAGGGTTTAAAATTCCGTGTAAAGATTCGAACATCTGCTCTGCCGAGAGCTCTTTTTTGTCGTTTGTTCTTGGTATTTCTACTAAAAGTAGTGCAGCATTAGTTTTCATATTTATGGGAACATTATTAAATTGCAAATTATACAATAGTGCATTGTTTCTATTATAACTTGTTATTACAAATACGACCCTAAAATTTTATATTAGAGTCGTATAAGTAAACATTTTTACTTTATTTTATGAAATTGCCGATTCGTCAAAAACGTAAGTAGCTTTAGCAACACGCTTAAATTGAGGTTTACCCTGTAAATTAAGAAGAATAGTAGTTTCTTTTACGTGGCGCTTTTTTAGCACTCTCTTAACAATCTCGTCTCTGTGTAAGGGCTCGTCTGCTTCTTGCATT
>CAYRFD010000011.1:0-5672 GCA_964423475.1 uncultured Candidatus Saccharibacteria bacterium | reverse complement strand
GTGGCGGAGTTTCAAAACTCGTTTTACAATTTCATCACGATGGAGTGGTTCGCCGGCTTCTGCGAGTACTTCTGTAATAATATCGGCAACAGTACCTTTTTTATAACCCCATTCTTGTAGTGCGTAAATGCCCCGCCCTATTAGTACAAAACGTTTATCTTTAATAAGTTCGTTATGTATTGCTTGGGTTGTAACATCTTTTCTTTTAAAATCAGATATTTTAATAGCTTCTGATATTTGGTTAAAGTGCATGTGGCTGCCATTTTCGCTTAAAATTACATAAATTTTGTCACGAATGTTTTTTGGGTTAACAGTTGGCCATTTTATTAGACCCCAATAGCCGTTAAGGGTTGCCAGAGACTTAGATGTAGATGCTAGAGCTTGAACTTGTTGTACGTTGTCACTATTTACTGCTTTAGCAATTTCTTTTGCGTTTTCTGGTGATCCGTTAGCTTTAATGGCTGCAACAATTTCTAAAGCTTTTTCTTTGGCCTTAGCAACTGTTAAAACTTGGTTTTGAGTAACAGAGCTGTAAAAATGGTCATTTTCGTCTAGAGTGTCTAATAGGGGAGCTAGTGTAGATACAAAAGCAACGCGTGCTTGTGTAATTTTGTCGTTTGTATTGTATAAAAGCTCGGCAAGTTGTAATACACGCATAGCATTGCCATTGGTGTTTAGTACATCAATAATTGCTTGTTCTGTTTCTTCTAGCCCTGGTAGTTCGCCGTTTTTACCTGCCTGTTTAAGCTTGCCTATAACGGCTTTTTCTAATTGTCTTACTCGTTCTCTTGTAATACCAAGTAGTTCACCAATTTGCTCTAGAGTTTCTTTTCTGTCGTATAAACCAAAACGTCGTGCAATAATTTCACGTTCGCGTTCGCGATCTATAGTCTCTAGAATAGCTTGTAGTTTTTTCTCAAGCTCCACACCCTGTATTGTTTTGGTGGCAGTTGGCATACAGTTGGTTCTCCTTAATTTTTGTAGTATCTAATATATTTACTACTCTTGGTTTACTTTAATATTACAATAAATAATCACTCACGTCAATAGTGTGATGTACTTTATTTATTGTAGCACAAAATAGACGTTTTAACATAGTTTTGTAATGATAATCTATTATCATATAGCATTAGTATTTTAGCAAACACTATGTCCTCCATTCCACTCCGAAGTGCACCACTTCAGATAAAAACATCTCCACCTGTTCGTTAAAATAGTTGTTACCGACAACAAATTTAAACGAAGGGAGATGGAGATGTACACTCATCTTACTAAATATCAACGAATAGAGCTCGGAATTCTACTCAGAGCAGGCGTCAGCCTACGGGCTGCAGCCCAATTACTAGCTATTCATCATTCTACGCTAAGCCGTGAAATAAGGCGTAATCCACCTGTGCAGGCTAAACAACGTTACCATGCTGGTGATGCTCATAGACAAACTCGTGTTCGAAGATTCGAGGCTAACCAACGCTGGCGAAAAATCTTACCCGGCTCTACGTTAGAAGAGATCTTAGTTGCTAAGATTCGTACTCTTAGGTGGGCACCAGAACAGTGCTCTGGTTGGCTTAAAACATTCAGACGAAGTCTGTATGTCTGTGCCCAAACTATCTACGACTGGATTTATCAAACCAGAAGAGATCTACTGCAGTATCTCCACTGCGCTAAAGGTAAGTACCACCACACTAGGCAAGCTCGGTTCAGAAAAGAACGACGAGCTACACTAGCTACTCCTCGCAACATCTCTCGCCGGCCAAAGCACATTGCCCTGCGCAAAAGCTATGGTCACTGGGAAGGAGATACTGTGCACGGTAAAGGTAAGTCAGGCTACATCGCCACTTTCGTAGAGCGTAAGAGTGGCTACTTGCTTGCTAGATTACTTACACCAATTCAGTACAGTAGCAGTGGCTTCGCCACAGCAACTGAAGTCTGTTTGAGCCAGATACCAAAGCACTACCGAATAACTCTTACTCTAGACAATGGGCCAGAGATGAAGTTCCCCGAGCAGATAGAGCGGGCAACAGGCCTTGCGGTTTACTACGCCAATCCCTACCACAGCTGGGAACGAGGTACTAACGAGAATACTAATGGATTATTAAGATACTTCTTCCCAAAAAAGATGAGCTTCGCTCATCTCACCCAGAAAGATATTGACCAAGCAGTAATATTGCTCAATACTAGACCAAGGAAACGACTGAACTGACGAACACCAGCACAGATGCTTAAGGTTTAGTGGTGCGGTTTGGATTGGAGTCTAAGTGTATAGGGTTATTTTCTTTTTTTTGTAAAACGCTTTTTTGGTGGTTTAGCTTTTGCAATTAGTTCTAGTGCTTGTTCTAAAGTAATATCTTTGGGCTCTATACTTTTGGGGATACGTGCATTTTTGCTGCCGTTTGTTATATATGGACCAAAGCGCCCATTTAAAACCTGCAAATTATGCTCAGGAAAAGATTTTATATCTTTAGCTTTATCTTCTGCGAGTTTTTGTTCGTACAAATCACGTGCTGCTTGTTCGTTTATTTCAAAAGGGCTTGTTGGTTTAATAGAAACATAGGTTTTTTCTACTTGAATATATGGCCCAAAGCGCCCAAGGTTAGCAGTAATTTCTTTGCCATCTTTAGTAAGGCCAACTTTTCTGGGTAAAGTAAACATTGTTAAAGCTTGTTCTAGTGTAACAGTATCAATGCGTGCTCCTTCTGGCATTGGCGCAAAAGCTGGTTTTTTATCATCGGTGGTTTCGCCTTTTTGTAGCATTGGGCCAAATTTTCCGTAGCGCGCAAAAATTGGTTCGCCACTTTTTGGGTCGTTACCTAATTTATTTGTTTGTGCGGCCTCTTGCCTGCTTGAGCCTTCTGCCAGTATAACCAATGGGTGAAAGAGCTCGTAAAACTTGGCAATAGATTGTTGCCATTTTTGTTTGCCCTCGGCTATTTCATCTAGTTCTTGTTCTGCCTTAGCTGTGAAACCGGTATCTAACACATCGTTAAATTGTTTTACTAAAAAGTCTGTTGTTACTAGTGCTAAGTGGGTTGGAACAAGTTTGTTTTTTTCTAAGGGGGTGGTTATTTGATTTGTTTCTTCTGATATTTTACCCTTAGCTAGGGTAATGGTAGTTACGGGGCGTTCTATGCCTTCTATATCTGCGCGCTCTACGTAGCCCCTGGCCTGAATTGTGCTAATTGTTGGGGCATAGGTGCTTGGGCGGCCAATACCAAGCTCTTCTAGGGTGCGTACAAGGCTAGCCTCAGAAAACCTTGCAGGTGGCCTGCTATAAGATTGTTCGGCAACAATTTGTTTGGTATCTAGTTTATCGTTAATACTAAAATTTGGTAGTATTTGGTCTTCTTTGCCACCGCCGTATACTTTGTAAAAACCATCAAATAAAACTATTTCTCCTTTGGCAACAAATAGTTCTGTTCTGCCAGATACAGATATTTCTATTTCGCTGCGCTCTATTGTAGCGGCCGTCATTTGGCTGGCCACTGTTCTTTTCCAAATTAGGTTGTATAGCTTTTGCTGAGACGGGTCCATGCCAGCCTCTGTTACGTCTAGTCTTGTAGGCCTAATGGCCTCGTGGGCTTCTTGGGCAGAGCTATTTTTAGTTTTAAATGTTCGAGTTTGTACGTATTCTTTGCCAAACGATTTTTCTATATAAGTATGTGCGCTAGCTAAAAATATGTTAGACAAATTGGTGCTGTCTGTTCGCATATATGTTATGTGGCCGTTTTCGTATAATCTTTGAGCTAAAGACATTGTTTGTTTAACACCATAGCCAAGTTTTCGGGCAGCCTCTTGCTGCAAGGTGCTGGTGGTAAATGGTGCCGATGGGCTACGTTTACCAGGTTTTTTGCTAACATTGCTAACTGTAAATGTTGCTGTTTTACAGTGTTCTAAAAAGCCATTTACAGCCTCTACACTTTCAAGATTTTCTGTTAGGTCTGCATTAAGATCTATACTATCTTTAGCAAATGTTCCGGTTGTTTTGTAGGTTGTAATAGGCTCAAACGCCTCTATGGCGCGTTCTCTTTCTACTAAAATACGCACCGCAACAGATTGCACACGGCCGGCACTTAAGCCGGGGCGAATTTTCTTCCATAATACCGGCGAAAGCTCATAACCTACTAGGCGGTCTAATACTCGTCTGGCCTGTTGGGCATCTACTAAGTTAATATCTATATCTCTAGGGTTTTTTATGGCCTTTTCTATGGCAGGTTTGGTAATTTCATGAAAAACTATTCTTTTAGCTTTGGTTGGGTCTAGTTTTAACACCTGTGCTAAATGCCAAGCTATGGCCTCACCCTCGCGGTCTTCATCACTGGCTAGCCAAATATGATCGGCCGTTTTGGCGGCTTTTTTAAGCTCGGCTACAACCTTTTTTTTGTCTGTTGGCACGGCATATTCTGGTTCAAAATTATTGGCAACATCTATGCTTAAGCCTTTAGCTGGTAAATCTCTAATATGGCCTATACTGCTTTTAACTATGTAGCCAGACCCTAAAAATTTAGAGATTGTTTTGGCTTTTGCCGGTGATTCTACAATTACTAGTTGATTTTGTGCCATATATATAAGTTATTTAATAAAACTATTACTAACGCTACCTGTTTGTGCTTAAAAATGCAAGAAACTGCCAAAATATATCAATATTAAGCTACATCTTTGATTGTTTGACAATTTTAGAGACAGAGAGTAATATTAACAGATAAAATAGATTAAGGAGAAATATTATGGTTGGTAAAAATTCTAATACACGGGTAGAGAGTGAAGATGATATATCGGTAGTTGGTGAAGCAATACATTTAGGTTTGGTACTAGATGCTATTACTGACGCAGTAGCAAAATTAGATCAGATACCTGAAAATCCTGATGTATGGTTAAACACAGTGCCAGAAAGCGTAAGTGTTGTTTTGGGTGAGTTTGCAACCTTCTTAGCTAAAAATGCTTTAGAGGATGGTAAAACTGGCGCTAGTTTTACAGTGGAAGTGAAAAAGGTTGGTGGTCTAAGAAGGTTTGAAGTAACTACAGATGAAGGTGAAGTAATACCAACGTGTGCTGTATGTGGGATAAGTATGCGGAGCGCTGGTAATACTTTTGTTTGTGAAGAATGTGGTCAAGTAGCAAGACCTGATGTAGATACTGAAGATGATGACGGCAGTGATGGTCAAATAAATGATGTCTCACCCGGTAAAGGGCCAGATAACGGTGATGGCGACATGACTGGGAGTACAATAGAAAAAGGATTAGAAGATTCTAGTGGAACTTGGTAGTAAAGTACTTAATATTTTTAATTTTTAGCTTAAGCACCAAGTGTTGGCGCCTTGGGGGCTGATGCGGCCGGTAATTTCTAGCATTGTAAGGGTTTGGTTAAATTTATCTACTGGCAGGTCGCTTTGTAATTGCAATTCTTCGCCATCTGTTACGCCATTTGCTATTAAGGATAATATGGCGTGTTCTTCTGGTGAGTTGGCCTCAAAATCTATTTTTGTTTGATTGTTTTGGCTACTTAATTTGTAAAAATTTAAAATATCATCCGCGCTGGCCACAAGTTGAGCACCTGCTTTAATTAAATTATGGCAACCTTCTGCTTGTGGGTTTGTTATTTGCCCTGGTACGGCTAAAATATCGTTGCCGCATTCTAGAGCAAATTGGGCGGTGTGTAAACTCCCGCTTTTGGTAGC
>CAYRFD010000010.1:14716-27729 GCA_964423475.1 uncultured Candidatus Saccharibacteria bacterium | reverse complement strand
ACTTAACATAACTATTCCAAGAGCAAAAGTGTCCACGATGTAGTGAGTAAGTGCACGCATATTGACTATCCATTTATTTAAGATTACAATTTAATTGTAATAAAATAATAAGGAGAAATATGGCAAAATCATCAAACGAAGTAACTGGTTGGGTAGGCTGGGTAGGCTTTGCAGGAATGTTAGCAATAGTAATGGGTATACTACAAGCTATTGTAGGTATTGTTGCTTTATTTAAAGACACAGTATATGCAGTAGGTGTAGAAAATGTATGGGTATTAGATTACACAACTTGGGGCTGGGTACACTTGCTTTGGGGCGCATTCTTAATTTTAGTAGGTGGCGCCATTTTATCTGGCAAAACTTGGGGTAGAGTATTTGGCGTAATTTTTGCAACAATTAGCGTTATAGCAAACTTTATGTTTATACCAATTTACCCATTTTGGTCAATAATTATGGTAGTGATAGGGGTTCTTGTAATTTTTGCTCTTACTGTACACGGCAAAGAAATTGCCAGCCTAGAAGAATAAACTAAAAAGTAACCAATAAAAAAACCACCACCTTTTGAAGGGTGGTGGTTTTAATTTAAGCTAGGTTTTTATAAACCTAATATTTGCTTCTTTTTTGCATCAAACTCTTCTTGAGTTAAAATACCTTGGTCTTTTAGCTCGGCAAGCTGTTTAAGCTCTGCCATTTGATCTTCGTTTGATTGCGCTACTGGTGCAGGGGCAGCTGCTGGAGCAGCCTGAGCTTGTTGTTCTGCTTCTTTGTTTGCCCACTTTTGTTGTTGGTGATGCGATACGGCACCTGCTGTTCCTACTACTGCTGCTGTACGAGCCATCCCTCTTAATAATCCTGGCATTTTATTCTCCTTTACTTGTTATTTCTGCATAAGCTTCTGGGTGTATGCGTCCATCTGCAATTAGTACACCATTAGCACCTAAGATTGCTTGTTTAAGACCTTTAGCCCAAAGTTGCTCAACAATAAGCAAACCTGCAGCAGAATCATTTTCTAGTAACTCGCCAACTTCTAATATGTCGTCTTCTGTTACCATATCTGCAGCACTTTTATCTACAAAAGTTATTTCTACGTCGCCAGCTTCGTCTGCAGAAAAAGATGTTACATTGCCATCTATATCTTTATGTACTACAACTAACGCTAGTACGCTTATAAACCCTGATTCTACTGCTTTTTGAAGCTCGGCAATAACACTGTCATCAAAGTTGGGCTTATCAAAGCCAACAATAATGTAATCTATTGGTCCTCTCATATATTCTCCTAACTTAATTATTTAATAACAAATATAATTATACTCTATCAAACCAATCTATTAAAATGTAATTATTAATAAATCACTTTAGTATGTATAATTGCTAATAATGTATGTGCTAGAAAAAATAAAAGTAAATGGCAAACTAACTTTAATGCCAACAGAAGCTTTAAGGGCTTTTGTATGTATGCTGCCAATGTTTGCATATGCCGGTCTAGGCAAAACTACTTTTTTGGTAGCGCTTGGCCAAGGCGGGTTCTTTTTTAGCACATTGTTTTTACCAAGTAAAATTTCTGGTAGAGCCATTATGGGAAGTTTAATTTTGGCACTTGGTTTAGGTTTTTATTTAATGGGTGGCTCTGTTGCACCATACCCAATATTAGCTTTAATATTTACATTTATGGTTTGTTTAAACCTTAGCTTTTTAAGTGGTTGGAAGCTAGGTGGCCCATTAGCATTAACTTTAGTTATGATTTATACATCTGGCCTAAATACAGGTTCACCCGAAAAGGCAGCAGATAACTTTTTGGCCTTTGCTTTGGTGCTAGGCTGGTCTGCCCTTATATCTTTATTGCCAATTTGGAAACCTATTGATCCACCAAAAGTAGACGAATCACTAACTAATGGCGCTTTAGCAGAACAAGGCCTAAGAATGGCTATTGGTGGCTCTATTGCCTTAGCTGTGTCTTACTTAGCTGGTTTTTCTAAACTAGGCTGGGCAACAAGTGCAGTTGGCAATGTTATTAGGTACGACCAAAATTTATCTAAAATGAGAGCAATGGCAAGGATGGTAGGCACCGTTGCTGGGGCAATTTTAGCTGGTATTGCACTAACTTTTATATCTAGTGTAACTTTACTAGTTGTTGTTGGTGGTATATTTGCTGTTTTAAACGGTTACCTTAAAAAAACAAAACTTGGTATGGTACCATTCTTTTATACAGCTACAATTTTGTTACTATACACCGCAAATGATTTATCTAGCGGAACAGAAAATATTTGGCAAAGAGTTGCCTATAACACAATAGGAATAATTATTGCCGTTATCGTAGTTATATATCCATTTCCATTTTTAATGAACAAGGTAAATCCTAAAAAATCATAATTATTCTCTTTGCAAATACTATCACATCTGTTATAGTGAGCGTAAAGAGGAACAATAATGAAAGAAAAGTTTGTTGTTACGCCATTTCAAAAAAAATCACTTGCTATAACTACTGCTATAGCTGTTATCTTTGGAGCATACTTTTTGTGGGGCTATTTTTTGCTTATTGTACTTGCTGCAATTATTGCATTTATGTTTAACCCGCTCTATCAACGCCTTCTTAAAAAATGGGGTAAACCCGGGACCGCCGCAACATTATCATTAATTGCTTCTTTTTTAACGTTAATTATTCCGCTAATGTTATTACTAGTAGTTACGGCAAACGAGTTAAAGCAATTAGCAGACGGGATTAGCCAGGTTAGTCTAAACGGCTTAGAATCTGAATTTATTGCTAAATTTAATCAAATAATGCAAGATATAAACGTTTCATTTAGGCTCACAGAAGAAGGCGTAACGGCTGCAGCAACAGAATTTGTTCAAAAATTTGGTTCAGAATTCCTAAAAGACGTAGCGGGTGCAGCAAGTAGCTTCTTTAGTATGTTTTCTACAGCCATAATATATATTTTTGTATTTTTATCTTTATTACTTAATCAAGATAAAATATTTGCTTTAATGCATAGGCTTAATCCACTTGGCAAAAGTATTGGCGAGCTTTATTTAAACCGTGTATCCGCCATGACAAAAGCAATGGTAAAAGGCCAGTTTATTATAGCATTTTTGCAAGGTTTAACAGATGCCGCTCTACTATATTTTGCAGGCTTACAGGATTTGTTCTTTTTCTTTGTAATTTTGCTTACAGCGCTTTCTGTTATACCTTTAGGCGGAGGTATAATTGCTATACCAATTGGTATTATAATGATTCTTACAGGTGATGTATGGCAAGGTTTACTAGTTATTGGTGGCCATTTATTAATTGTTACAAATATAGATAACGTACTCAGGCCAAAACTAGTACCAAAGCAGGCCAGGCTAGATTCTGCTCTTACGCTACTTGCTGTATTTAGCGGGTTACACTTTTTTGGCTTTTTAGGAATAGTTATAGGGCCGGTAATAATGATACTAATTGTAACTACAATTCAGGTTTACGAAGAAGTTTTTCATGATTTAGATGCAGTAAACAGAGATAAAGATGATCCAAAAAATAAAAAAAGTTTTATTAAAAAACTTGCTTTTTGGCATAAACAACCTAAAAAATTAGAGGAATAGTTTTTTATAATTTGCATTAATATGATATAATAGTACTAATAAAGGAACAATTATGGCCAAAAAATCTACTAAAGCTAGCAAATCAACCAAAACCACTAAAAAAAGTGTGTCTAAAGTTACCGAAACTAAGATCAAGGCAGAAGAAGCCGAACTAGCTCGGCTTAAAGCAGAAAACGAGGCTCTAAAAGCCAAAGTAGCCGCAAAAACAACTACATCCGTTAAACAGCCAAAGCATCGTGCAAGATCATTTTTTGCAGGTTTTTTTGCAGTTATAGCTATTGTTGGTTTTATGCTGTTTAATATATCTTACTGGGTTTCTTACACAATAACCCATACAGATAAATTTGTTGCCACCATGCAACCACTATTACAAGACCCGGCTATACAACAAGCACTTACTACAGAAATTAGCACGGCTCTTTTTGCGCAAGTAAATGTAGAGCAAGAACTAAAAAATAATTTACCACCAAATGTTCAATTTTTAGCAGCACCACTAGCTGGGCAAATACAGTCTTTTACTACATCTAAAATTGGCGAGGTGTTGGCATCTCCACAGGCAGAAAAAGCTTGGGAAACAATCCTTCAGGTAGGGCATCAAAAAATTCTTGCGTATATAGAAAACCCAAATAACGATGGCACAATTTCTGTAGACGATTTGTATGTACTAGCAGGTAACAGCCTTTCTAACACTAGTGTAGGTTTTATTTTTAATAAAGATATACCAGATAAAATTGGGTCTATTCAGGTTGCTCAAATAGATGGCGTAGAACAAGCTCGTAGCGCTATAAATGCATTAAAAAGTCTGTCATTGGTTCTTGGATTAGCAACTTTAATTAGTGCAATACTAGCATTACTATTAAGCCAAAATCGTAAAAAAATGGCTATTGGCCTAGCAGCATTTTCTTTGATAATGATGTTAAGCACTCTTGCAGCCCTATCATTAGGATCATCTCAAGTTAGCGGCGCGGTAGAAGCCCAATATGCAGCAGCGGCAGAATCAGTTTACCGTATAATTACCGCTCCACTGGTAGCTAAAACTCAAGCAATTTCACTATTGTTTACTGTTGCTTTAGCACTTACAGCAATAGCTTCTAACCTAAAACCTTTTATTTGGATACGCCAAAACTTTAGAGGAGCACTAGACTGGCTTATGGGCCATATAGTAGGTAGCTGGAAGGGCAATAGCGTATTTACATGGATTGGCCTAAACCACACAGTACTATTATGGGTTGGTGTAGGGGCTAGCCTTGTTGCTTTTGCCCTTAGAACACCGCCAACAGTAAACGGCATTACAGACGCCATAATAAGCATTGCAATTGTAACGTTCATAATTGAAACCCTCGCCTCTGTCTCTCGCACCACAAAAAAATAACATACAATCAATTAATCATGATCATATAGTGGTATACTTTTGGTATGGCGCTAGCTCGCAAAATTAGTATTGTTTTTATTAGTATATTTATATTATTATTTGTATCTACCAATGCTTTTGCAGGTACTAACGATTTTACTTTTGAATCATTTAATGCGGACTATTACTTGGCAAAAAACCAACAAAACAGATCAACATTAGATGTTACAGAGCAACTTGTGGCAATGTTTCCTAATACAGATCAAAATCATGGTATAAAACGTGCCATTCCCAATAGTTATAACGGGCACCCAACTCATCCAAAAATACAATCTGTGACTAACCAATTAGGCACCGCCTTACCATACACAACATATACGGATAACGACAACCTAGTACTACAGATTGGAGACGCCAACAGATATGTGTATGGCCGTAATGAATACATTATTAAATATAATTTATCTGATGTTACAAACAATTTACCAAACGGTGATGAATTTTATTGGGATACTAACGGGGACGATTGGCAACAACCATTCTTAAAAGTTACGGCTAGTTTACACCTTGCTCAAGATATTACACCAAATTTTACTGGGCAAACAACATGCTACAGCGGGGCAGCGGGGTCTTCTGAAACTAATTGCACAATAGAAACCACTACCGACAATTCTGGCACCATTATAAATACAGCGTCAACATCTCAGCTAGCTGCTGGCCAAAATATTACTCTTGTAGCAGGCTTTGATAAAGATACATTTGCACCATATGTAAGCCCCCCATTAACTACAACTCAAAAAATATTAATTGGGCTTGCAATTGTTGTTATTCCGCTATGGTACTTTGTTATGCCAATTTGGCTATTTTTTAGATCATTCTTAAGGTGGAAACGTAATGGCAGAAATTCTAAGGCCACAACGGCAATAGTGCCGCAGTACACACCCCCAAAAGGCGTGTCGGTTATAGAAGGCGACATTATAATTAATACCAAAATGTCTAACAAGGCAATTGCAGCAACCATTATAGATCTTGCAGTGCGCCACTATTGCAAAATATACGAAAGAACCAAAAATAAGTACGATCTTGAATTAATTAAAGACCCTAATACGCTTTTACCAACAGAAATATCTGTTATAAATATGCTTTTTGGCAAAGACACAAAAACTGGTAGCATAATTAACCTAAGCGCTAAAAGT
This sequence comes from uncultured Candidatus Saccharibacteria bacterium, assembly GCA_964423475.1. Classification (GTDB taxonomy): domain Bacteria; phylum Patescibacteriota; class Saccharimonadia; order Saccharimonadales; family CAIOMD01; genus JAUPVN01. The sequence continues at coordinate 21,606 of CAYRFD010000010.1, read as the reverse complement.
AACTTATACCAACAATCGCAAAATATTAGTAAAGATACCTATGCTTTAACTATTACAAATGGCTATTTAACTGATACAAGGCAAATTCAAAAAAATATGAATACAGTTGCTATAATTATTTTAATTCTTAGTATTTTAACGTTTAACCTTTTTGGCATAATTGCCGCGTTAGCTTCAATAGCATTTGCTAAAAACATGCCAGCACTTTCGGCTAAAGGAGCAGAGCTTAAAACTTATATAGAGGGGCTAAAAATGTATATGCAAGTTGCAGAATCAGAACGTATTAAAATAATGCAATCTACCAATAACGCAACTAAAGATTCCACTCAGCTAGTTCATTTATACGAAAAATTATTACCCTACGCAATGCTATACGGCATAGAAAAATCTTGGGTAAAACAGTTTGCAGAATTATATAAAGATACCAGCCCAGATTGGTATAACAGCAATTCTGGTGTATTTAACCCGCTGGCATTTTCTGGCGCAGTTTATGCGTTTGGTAACACCACCACAAGCTCTTTTAGCCCACCAGCAAGCAGTAGCACTAGCGGCTTTTCTGGAGGATACTCCGGAGGAGGTGGAGGCGGCGGCGGAGGAGGTGGCTGGTAGCTATGTATAGAACTAAAAAAGAGCATAGATTATACAACAAATTAAAGTTAGAAAATAAAAACAGCAATATTTGTTCTTTGTGTGATTTATCAAAAAACAAAATTATTTACCAGAATAATAGTATATCTCTTGTTCACAACAAGTTCCCCTACAGTTATTGGGAAAACCGAAAAGTTATAGATCAATTAATGATTGTACCAAAACAACACTCTAAAGATCTTAAAAGTTTATCAATATCGGCAAAAGAACAGATATTTAGCATAATTTTTGAATACGAATCAAAAGGATATGATGTTTATGTAAGAGGCGCAGGTAGCTCATCTAGATCTGTCGCCGGACACGTACATGTGCACTTAATAAAAACTAAAGATAAAATTGCCAACTTAAGCATTAGCCTAGAAAAACCTTACTTTTTATTTGTAAAATAATTATTTAAATAGCAGGAGAGCAATCAAGTACCAACAATTAAAACACTATATATGCCAATCTTTGGCATCGCCAAAAAGACGGTTTTATAGTAGATTAACTATTGCCTTGGAGCAACGTATTGGCGATGTATAAAATTACCGTAAAAATCAAAATCTTTATTACAATCATGCACCGATTGACACACGGCTCCATCATTTTTAGCATATGTTAAAAAAGTAGCATATTTTTCTTGTACCTGATCTGGGCTTAGATTAACTGGGAGTATCCTAACATGATAACCAAGGTAATATTGAATATCTTTAATATATTTAGTATCTTTTAAAGATAGCTGAACAAGCTTATTTACGGCCTGATGATCACCATGATCTTCTTTTAAAATTAAATCAGCGGCTTGGGTTCTAATAACATTAGGTTTATATGTACTAATTATTGTTCTTGTTATACCTATTAATGAATCTTTGGTGTATGTGCTTAGCCCATCTATACTACTAATACTTTCTACGTTGTTATCTAGCAATTGTTGCAAACTTTGTTTATTATTTACTCCATAGCCTTCTCGGCCTCCGTCTGGTACCCTATAAAACACTAATCTAACCCTGCCGTTTGTATATGATTTTAAGTGTATATCTTTATAATACAAATCATCAGTTTTCCAATCTTCTTTAGACCCCAGCATATGACTATAAGCGACCTTAGCACCCGCCTCTCGCTGTTGCTGATAATCTGGCAGCCCATACGGGTCACCAGACGTTAAATATAGCGTTAAAATGCACTTTTGTGCCTTAACATCTGTTTGCACATCTGGGTTCATAAATAATAAATCATCGTCTTGATGGGCAATAATTTGTACACTTTTACCATTTTTACAAAAGTTTTTATTATTTTTCACAATTGTAACATTATTACTATAAGTATTAGCTTGGCCCTGATGTACTAGCCGCTCAACCCCATTTTTATAAATTAAAAGTTGTTTTTGGGCAGGCAAGTCTACTATAGTAGTTGGTTTTCCATAAAACTGCTCATATATGGCCTTAGTACATATTACATCCGTAATATTGGTTTTAGCTCCACCAACTAACACCGCAATTGGTTCGTTTCTTAAAATTGGTTTATACCATTTGCTACTAGATAAAATTGTTTGCTGATTTGTACAATTTACAGTTGGTACTATATTTATTTTACTTTTAGATTGTACTTTTAGAGGCATAACATCCCAATAATCACCAATTACATATGATGTATTATTGGTCTTCATTTCTTTTATAGCTTGCTCATAGCTTTGAATTCTTGGTTGATAGTATTGTTCATTTTTATCCAAAACTATATAGCCTGTAGCAAAAGAACCAATGCAAGCAGCCATTAGAGCTATAAGTAAATATTTGTACAATTTTTTAGATATCTTTACGTTACGCGCATAAAGCGCTAAAGCCATAAAAACAGTTAAGTATATTATGCTTAAATATCGGCCATCTACTGGGTAATAATGATCTGTGCTAACAAAAACTGCATACGCTACAATGCACACAAAAAACAAATAAATTATTGCTCTACGCCAATATAAAGAAAAATCTTTTTTACTATTTAATATTACTTTATATAACGCATAAAAACCAAAAATCATAATAACTGCATTAAGCGCATAAAATAATATTCCTAAGTTCAGCAATAAACCAGGTTGATCTAAATATTGCTTAAGTGGAACCTGAAGCGGATTAGCACCAAATTGACTTGCCGTGTCAAATAACGCAAAAAATATTGCTTTAGCAATTTGAGAAACTGAGCTTACAAGCCCGTAAGGAGAAGCACCAACCCCACCTATAGATGTGATTTTACTTAAATTAATAATTGCAATAATTATAAACGCACCAAAAAACGCAATTATACTATTAAGCAGCCACATACTAGCAGGTTTAATAATTTGCCTTTTCTTTAGCACTAAAGCAACAACGCCCATAAGTATTGCACCACCAATACTAAAACTTAAAAACAATCTATCAGATGCTATTAACAAACTAAGCACGCCCGCAGATAGCCAAAAATATATTGATCCAATTTTTTCTTTAGATCTAATAAGCATTAATATAGCAAAAACAAACGCTATGTATTCTGTATTTCTGGTAGTTATCATAGAAAAGTTTAAAGGTAGTAAAGCACCAACATGCGGTTCTAGCGGTATTAGAATAAAAGTACTTAAAAATGCCAACATTACCAGTAAACTCATTTTCCACTCTTTGGTTATATGTCTAAATAGTAGTATAAAAAATAAAAATACTGCTAAGTTCATTAACACAGTTACAATAATAAACTGATAAGGCTGCGCACCAAGCAAGGCAATAATGTAAAATATTGGCCATTTTAATAAAAAACTATGGGTAGACGGGAAAAGTGCGCCCTTTAGCGTATCGTTAGATCCAAACAACAAAACATCACTAAGCTGATCAGCGTTTAATAGCAAAATTTGACCATATCGCCAGCTAAGCAATGTTAATAAAACTATGGCAACAAATACCGTACTTAACCAAATAACCTTAAACTTATTTTTCATGACCTACAAATATATATTTTTTATATATTAAATAATTCCAGCTTACAATAAATACAATAGAAAACAATCTGGCTATATATATTGTAATATACGGTGCTAATAAACTTACAAACACTAAAGTAAATAAATAGTCCCAAGCTACTAATAGCCCATATAAAATCATCTGTTTTGATACTACACCAACCGATTTTGTATGCTCTTTATATGTAAAAAACTTTTGCAACATAAATGCCACAACCAAACCTACCCAAAATGAAATAGATACACTAATTGGCGTAGATAGGCCAAACACATCATGAGCCAACCATAAAACAACTAGTTCAAATACTAAAGAAGTCAAGCCAGCTATAATATACCTAATAAATTGTTTGCTAAATATAGCTTTAAATTTATTTTGCATCTTTATCTATGGTTGATTTAGAGTAATCTATAACAAATAAAGGCCTATTGGCGGATTGTGCCTGAATATGAGATAGATATAATCCAATAATACCCTGAGACATTAAAACCATACCAACTAAAAATATAATTAAAACTCCCAGCATTGCCGTCCCGGTAAAATCAAGTAATAAGGGGTCTCCTAAAATATACTGTTCAAAAATAATAAATAACCCCAGTAGTAGCGCTAAGGGTGTAATTAAAATACCAATAAAACCAAATATATATAACGGAACAGGAGTTAAAGATACAAAACTATCTGATGCTAATTTAATTAGTTTAGCAAAACTATATTTAGCAACACCACCATGTCTTAAATTTGGTTCAAAATATACATAATCTCTGCTATATCCAAGCCAATCTATCAAACCACGATTAATACGGTTAGTTTCTTGCATTTTTATAAATTCTGTTCTAACATTTTTATCTATAAGTCTAAAATCGGTAGAATATGGCACTAACTTTACATCAGAAAAAGCATTATATAATTTATAAAAAATACCCGATGCAAGTTTTTTAAAGCTAGAACCACCATGATTCTTTCTTACCCCAATAACAACCGCAGCACCTTTTTGCCATTTGCTTATAAAGCTTGGTATATAAGAAATGGGGTGCTGGCCATCTCCATCTATGGTAATAACAGCATCGCCCTGAGCATAATAAATTCCAGCACTAAGAGCAATTTCTTTACCAAAATTTTTAGACAACGAAACTAAAGATACCGATTTACTATTTAATGCTATGTTTTTTAACAATTTATATGTGTCGTCTGTGCTTCCGTCGTTAACATATATTATTTTATATTCATCTTTCTGATTACTAATAAAATCTAATAATTTATCATTAAACTGCTGTAAACTATTTTGCTCATTATAAACGGGCACAACAACCGATATTATCATACTTATAGTTTAGCCTTAAATGATAATAAAAAACAAATGGTTTAACCAGTATATGCAATAATATAATTTTGGTGACCCCGGCGGGATTCGAACCCGCGATCTTCTGGATGAGAACCAGATATCCTAACCGCTAGACGACGGGGCCAGACACGGTTTCATCAATCTTTAATACTGTACTATAAATACAATAATGTGTCTATCTCTGTTTTGTTGTTATTAACAACAGTGTAGGCTACAATATAAACATATGCATTATAAAAATATAAAAGCTGGGCAATCTTATAATGTTTGGTTTTAAACAAAAATCTTCTAAAGATAATCAAGAACACGTATTAGCAAAAAGCTTGTTTGATGAAAAAACAAAGTCTGACATAATTTTAAATGCTATTGATGATGGTGTTGTTCTAATAGATGCAAATAAAATAATCCAATCTTGTAACCCAGCAGCCGCAACAATTACCGGTTGGTCCCAAAAAGATGCAATTGGCGTACAATATGATTCTGTAATTAAATTAGTTAACGATAAAAACGAGGCCTACCAACCCTTAGAAAACCCATTCGAAAAAATATATCAATCTCTTGCCACGGTTAGAGACAACCACGCCAATATTGTAACTAACAATAATGCTATTAAAGCCGCAGATATTGCCGTTACACCATTGCTAGACCAACAAAAAAATATAACTGGCGCGGTAGCAATAATTAGAGACGTTACATCTGAGCGCGAGGCAGAATCTCAAAGAGCGGAGTTTATTAGTACAGCAAGCCACGAAATGCGTACCCCAGTTGCCGCCATAGAGGGTTACCTTGCTCTAGCCCTTAACGATAAAGTTGCAAACATAGATCAAAAAGCTCGCGAATATCTAGAAAAAGCTCATTCTAGCACACAACATTTAGGCAAGTTGTTTCAAGATTTGCTTACTAGTGCCAAAGCAGAAGACGGACGTTTGCAAAATCACCCCGTAGTTGTAGAGATGGGTGCATATTTAGAACAACTAACAGAAGACTTACGTTTTGCGGCGCAAAAAAAAGGTCTTAACATGGAATATTTAATTGGGGCAGACGGACAACAAAAAACCAATAACGTTACAAATGCAAAAGTAGTAAGGCCACTTTATTATTGCCACATAGACCCAGATCGCTTACGCGAAGTTATAACCAACTTATTTGATAACGCCGCCAAATATACAGATACCGGTACAATAAGCATTGGTATTGCTGGAGACGACAAAGTTGTACAAATAAGAGTTCAAGACACAGGTCAGGGTATACCGGCAGATGATATATCTCATTTATTTGAGAAATTTTATCGCGTAGATACCAGCGCAACTCGCACAGTGGGTGGCACGGGTTTGGGTCTTTTTATATGCCGCAAAATTATAGAGCTTTATAATGGCCGTATTTGGGTAGAAAGTCAGCTAAATAAGGGCAGCACATTTTATATTAATCTACCAAGACTCGGTAATGAAAAAGCTCAGCAACTAAAATCTCAAGAAGAATCACTAGCAAATACAGTAGGAGCATTACAATAAGCATGACTATACAAAACGCTCATGCTACAATAATTGATAACAAGCTTAATAATAAAGGTAGCTAAAATAATGGCAAAAATCTTACTAGTAGAAGACGATAACAACCTAAGAGAAATATATGGCGAACGCTTACTAGCAGAAGGCTACGTAATCGTCTCTGCACGCGACGGAGAAGAAGCTCTTTCTGTAGCAATCACAGAAAAACCAGATCTTATAATTAGCGATGTTATGATGCCCAAAATTAGTGGTTTTGATATGCTTGATATTTTGCGCCAAACACCAGAAACAAAAGACGTTAAAATAATTATGATGACGGCCCTTAGCCAGGCAGAAGATAAAGCACGGGCAGATATGCTAGGTGCTAACAAATATTTAGTTAAATCACAGGTAACCCTAGAAGATGTTGCCCGCGTAGTGCACGATATTTTAGAAGAA
>CAYRFD010000010.1:0-14616 GCA_964423475.1 uncultured Candidatus Saccharibacteria bacterium | reverse complement strand
AAGAGCCAAATATAGAAAATCAACAATCCTCAACAGATCAAGCCCTACCTAATAATTTTACTGACAAAACTATTACTACACCAATAGAGGTAGTCACTCAAGAACCTGATCAACAGGCCCTAGATCAAAACCAACCACAAGAAACATATCAAGATCAAGCACCAGTTATAGAATCATCCCCCCAAAGCCCACCAGAACAAATAGAGCAAACAACAGAAACATTTGATAATCCAGAACAAACTATCCAAGAAGAACCGCCGCAAGCAAGTATAGAACAGCCTGTAGCAACAGAGCCTACACCAGAAGCTAAATACCCACCCACAGAAGATTTACCACAACCACAAGCCCAACAAGAGCCTACTTTACGAGAAGAACCATTGCAAGAGGCTAGTACAGAGCCCCAGGCACTACCGGCTAACCCAATTGCTCAGAATATAACAGAATTGCCCACTTTAGAGCCACCCCAAGAAACACCAGAACAGCCTATAGCAAATTCGGGTAATGCAGAACCTGCCGCAGACGAACTAACAGAGGTTACTAACCAAATAGAAGATTTTATAAATAATAGCGTAACGCCAATTTCCGAACATCAAGAACCTCTTACACAGCCTTCAGACGCCAATAATAATACAGCAGATGACAAAGAGCAAACACAAGCCCCAGAGCCAACCACGCTAGAAGCCCCTATAGAAACCCCCCAAGAGGCTGAGTCACCTCAAGCCGAAACCACGCCAGAGCAATCAACAGAACAGGCAGAGCCAGCTCCAGAAGTAATAGATGCAACCATACCAGATCAGCTAGGAGGACAGGCAGACACCTCAGAAGCTCCACAAAATAATACTATCCCACCCGTTATACCTGTAGAGCCAACAGATGATGACCAAAATGGCACACGCAACCCAGAGCCTGCGTCTGTTCGTAAAAAAATCATTAGCCCTGTGCACAATGGAGATTCTCTGGGCACACCAGATATAAACAAACTATTCCAAGAAGAAATGGCCAAAGAAGCAGAAGAAAATAGTTTGCAAAACCCCGTAGCTAACAGCATTGTATCTGCAAGCACTAACCCAATATCTGTTGGGTCGGGTAATGCAGAGCTACCCCAGCTAGAAACAATAGATGCTAGCCAAATCCCAGGTATTTCAACAGATGATATTGGCCCAATAGGGGTTGTTAGCCCAACTACAAGCCCAGAACAACCCACACAAATAGATAACACGGCCCCAGAACCTCACGAAGACCCAAACAATCCAAATAATATCGCACTTTAATTGCTAAATTAGCTAAAAATAATAAAATATTATATAGTATTAATATGCGAATAAATAAATACGTTGCACTAGCAACCGGTATAAGCCGCCGCAAAGCAGACGATATTATTGCTAAAGGCCAAATATATTTAAACAGTACAAAAGCTAACCCCGGCAGCAATGTATTACAACAAGATATTGTAACCCTAAATAACAAAAAACTTATTTTACCTATTTTTACGACTATTTTATTAAACAAACCAACGGGCTATGTTTGTTCACGTAATGGGCAGGGTAGCGCTACAATATATGATTTATTACCAAAAAAATATCATAATCTTAAACCAATTGGCAGGCTAGATAAAAATAGCTCTGGTTTGCTACTATTAACAAATAACGGCGCCTTACACCAAAAACTTACTCATCCGTCTTACGCCAAACAAAAACGCTACATAGTTACACTAAATAAACCATTATTGCCACAAGACCAAAGCAATATTTTAAAAGGTGTAATGTTAGATGATGGCATTAGCAAATTAAAATTACAGAAAATTGATAAATCTTGGATAGTTACAATGGTAGAGGGTCGTAACCGCCAAATTAGGCGTACTTTTAGCACCCTAAACTATAAAGTAACAACGCTAAAACGCACAAATTTTGGACCATACAAATTATCAGAAATACCAAAACACCAAATTTTTCTTGAATTACAAGATAATACTTAGTAATTACACATAAATATACCCATTTTTTAATACTAAAGTGTGAAGTAAACTGGGGCTTAGTATAAATAAATTATAAAATAGTGTTGACATTGGGTGTATTATTAGTGTATGGGGCAAAAAATAATACAAGATGCAAAAAATTATGTCCTTTGCTGAGGTATCAACACCAACTGGTCCCGGTCCCGTAAATGGAGAAGATAGATCAGCTCCGGTTTTTGACATTAAAACGGGTAAACCAATTACCCCAGAAGAGCATAATTCAGGTATTAACACAGTACGCCAAGGGGGAGAAGCAGCTGTCCTAGGGGATGCGCAAATCAGTCTAAAACTCGCTAGATTAATCATAGCTCTTTATCAACAATACGATATAAACCCTACTGCGGAGTTGCGTGGTATTGATGCGCACTCTACAGACCTACATAGATTATTAGTTCGTAAAGATAAAGCCGTTAGTCTTTGGGGCGACTATACACACTTTAAACAACGTTTATTTACTACATTGTCTGGCGATGATGGTGGTACAGCCACTGATAGTGATGCTAAAGAAACAGTCATCCAACACAGCATGGAACGCTCATTATTGACAATGTTGGGCCATGTGGGTTACCTAAACAAAGAAGGGTATGAGGCAACCCAAAGCAATTATTTAAACTTAGAAATTGCTAAAGATCGAAATATTGCCCTAATATCAGCTATAACCCAACTAGATGAAATCGAATACCCTACAGATGATGAAATAAGCGAGAAATCTAGGTACCAACTTGAGCTAAGAAGCCGTCTACTGCGCCATGAAGTAGGCTATAGTGAAATAGAGGCAGCTATGCAAGCTACAGGTATTAAAATGCTAATGGACCCAAATAGTTCTAAACCAAAGCAGCTAAGTACACCCAATGTTAGAGTAAAAGTTACTAAAGTCTTATAATGAATACGGTTGTTGCTTTTGGTTCGTTTGACCCTTTGCATGAGGGGCATTTAGATTATTTTAGGCAGGCAAGGGCACTTGGTGATAGTTTAACAGTTGTTGTGGCGCGCGATAGCGTTATTATGGCCAACAAAAAGCCCAAAGTGCACACCAATCAGGCTGTGCGCCTAAACGCCGTTAAAAATGCCCCAAATGTAAACACGGCAGTATTTGGAGACGAGCCAGGGCAATATACAATTATAAATAAACTAAAGCCAGATATAATTGCCATTGGCTATGACCAAACTATTCCACCAGCCGTAAAAAACATCCTTAAAAACTACAAAATTGTAAAACTAGCACCCTACAAACCCCACAAATACAAATCCAGCCTTATGGCAAATTAATTACAACTTTAACACCAAATTTATCTGCCAAAGTTGGACAAACCGTGCCGCTAGGACATCGCCCTTCTTAAATTTCTGTAACAGTATCTACTCTACCATTGCAACCGTTTGCTATTTTTGTCTCATAATATTTAGCTAAAATTCTACCGATAAAATCTATGACTGTTAACACTAGTTGTAATTTATCTCGTTCAGCTATACTATTAAGCCCAACCGCAATACCATTATCTAGGTTTAATCTTGGCCGTATTTTAAATAAATTATTAAAGCCATCGAGCAAGTCCATACCAGTTATAGCTGGTATCCCCTGATAATCAATAATAGGTGGTAAATCTATCCTGTATATATACGTTGTGTACTGAGGAGGATTATTAGGATCAAAAAAATGATTTGCTTTATCGGTTTCCGTAGCCACATAATTCATTATTACATCAAGTTCTGGCCATTTACCTTCAGAAATAATTTTAGCTATACCACAATCTGTGCAAATTCTTTTTATACTAGGACTAATTTTTTCACTGCTCATTTAAATAACTCACTTACATCAATCCAGAATATTTAATATATTATAGTAAAAAATATAAGATATTGTCAAATATATTATTTAGATATGTTTTTATATATTGGCCTTTGATGATATAATTACTACAATTATGAGTAAGAAAACACCGATTGTTGCCATTGTTGGCCGTGCAAATGTGGGCAAAAGTAGCCTATTTAACGTTATATTAGGCTACCGAGAGGCTATAGTTGCCAAAGAGGCCGGCACCACGCGCGATAGTATTACCGCCAAAGCCAGCGCTGGCGATCACGATTTTTGGCTAGTAGACACCGCCGGCATGAAAGACGCAAACGACGATTTTGAACTTACTATTCAAGAGCAAATTACCCAAGCAGCCGACGCCGCCGATATAATATTAGTAGTAGTAAGTGCCGATACTCAAATTACAAACGAAGACCGCAAAATTGCCAAATTAGCCCTAAAAAGCAAAAAAGAGGTAATTTTAATTGTTAACAAAACAGATAAAGCGCCACACGACAACTTAGAAAGCTGGCAAAGGCTTGGAATAAAAACAATTTTTGGCACCAGCACCACTCAAAGAGCCGGCATGTACGATTTAATTGAATATTTGCAAGAAATATTGCCAAAAGCCACCATAAAAGAGGCAGATGATCGCATAAAAATAGCACTACTTGGCCGCCCAAACGTTGGCAAAAGCACGCTTTTTAACAGTTTAGCCAAAAAGCAACAAGCCATTGTGGCAGATAAAGCCGGCACCACACGCGATATTAACCGCACTGTTATAAAGTATCAAAAAGTAGAGCTAGAACTGCTAGACACCGCCGGTATAAGACGTAGCGGCAGGGTAGAACGCGGTGTAGAGCATTTTAGTGTGCTACGCAGCATGGCCGCCATAGAACAAGCCGATGTTTGCTTTTTACTTATAGATGTTAACGAAACTAGCGTAGCGCTAGACCAAAAAATTGCCGGTATGGTTAAAGAGGCAGGCAAGGGCTTAGTGCTTGTTATAAGCAAGTGGGATAGCCTAGAAGAAAAAGATGCCTACACGCGTGATGCCCTAGCGCCACGCATTAAACACGATTTTGATTTTGTACCATGGGCGCCATTAATTTTTACCAGTGCCCAAACCGGCCAAAATGTTACAAAATTATACGATTTAGCCCTAAGCATTATGGCAGAACGTGCCAAAAGAATAGCCACACCAGAACTTAACCGTTGGTTGCGCTTTAATGCAGATGCCCACCCGCCAGCCGGCTTAAAAAACAGGCATCCTAAGCTAAATTATATTGTTCAAACAGATGATTCTACGCCATCTTTTAAAGTTTTTGGGGCCCATACCAAGCAACTGCACTGGAGCTACAAACGCTATTTAGAAAAACAACTACGCAAAAGCTATGGTTTTGAAGGCACGGCTATTAAAATGTACTTTATAGAAAAGCACGAAGATCGCCATAAAGTAGATGGAGTTTACATAAATAAAAAGGTAAAAAAATAAGCTATGGGGCTTTTTGTAAAAAAACCACTAGCTAATGAACTAGTGATGCCTTATACCTTAAGCCTAGACACAACCAATACATTATTAATTGTTGGCCTTGGCAACCCAGATGCAAAATATGCTAAAACCCGCCATAACATTGGTTTTATGGTTATAGACCATTACGCTAACACTCAAAATTCACCGGCTTTTTCTGCCGATGCCAAATTGCAAGCTCAAATTACCACTGTTAGCAAAGGTTCTAGCAAACTAATTTTAGCTAAACCAAGCACTTATATGAATAATTCTGGCCAATCTGTTCAGGCTATAGCTCATTTTTATAAAATACCACTAGAAAATATAGTTATTGTTCACGACGAACTTTCTATTTCATTTGGCCAAATAAGAATGCGCGTTGGCGGCCAAGATGCCGGCCATAACGGTATAAAATCTGTTATACAACATTGCGGGCCAGATTTTGGGCGTATTCGTATTGGTATACAAAACAAGTTTGTACCAAAAGACGACACTAGCAAATTCGTATTATCACCATTTGGCAAACAAGAACAAACGCATTTACCTACGCTTATTACAGAGGCTTCACTGGTAATAGACGAGCTTTCCTACAGCGGCAAATTATCTCACGAAACCCGCTCTATAATATTAGAATAATTTATAAAACATTAGTTTTTATAAATAAAGCCATTAAAACCTCTTTTCTTTATAAATAATATAAATATCAATTAAGTATTTACTAAGTATAATTTGTAATTTGATAGTCTAATAGTTTAATATAATAAGCATTACTACTATAAAACCGAATGCGGAGTCTAAATGAAAATTTTTGCAAAAGTATCAATAAAAAATAGAATTAGCTTGGGCTTTGCAAGTATTATAGTTATTTCTATTATATTTAGTCTTATAGCTTATTTTAATATCAATAATTTACATACAAAAATAGTAGAAGACCAACAATTATCAAAAGGTATAGAAGGAATATCTTCTATGCAACTAGGCCTAAGTGAATTTTCTACAGCAGATAGCCTTTTATCTGAACTAGCAATCGTAATTTTACTAAATAATAATAATGAGATACAAGATAATCTAACCAAGCTTGACCAATCAATAGAAACCGCAAAAAATAATTATCAAAAAGGATACGATATTTTTAGCAGTTCATCAACATTTGATTCTAACGGGGAAGCGGCTCAAACTTATCTTCAAAAAGATAAAATGTTAGAAGAACTACAAAATATTAAAACTGCATATTTAGCAAAGGATTTTGATCTAGGAAGTGAATACATGAAAGAGTATAACAATAATTACTCTAAACTAGAAAACACACTAGATAAAAGAGCCAAAGAAATACAGCTAGAAGCAGAACAAAATTTCAAAAAATCTTATGCCACTGCGCAAAAGAGTAATACCATTATTATAATATCTTCTTTAGCAATTATCACATTTGGGGTAATAATTGCTATAGTTGTTTCAAGATCTATAAACAATGCATTAAATAAATCTGTAAAACAAATATATGGTGCAACCGAAGTTTTAACAGAATCTTCACAACAAACTTCATCTTCTGCTCAAAAGAATGCTTCTATTGCTCAACAAGTTGCCAGTGGTGCAATGCAACAATCTAAGCAGTCTGAAGAAATTTCAGCATCGGTTTCTCAAATGGCTTCTGCTATACAGCAAATGTCTGCTTCTGCACAAGAAGCTTCTGCCGCGGCTATAAAATCTTCTGAAATTGCACAAGAAACAGGTAATAGTTCAGAACAAGTCTCGTCTATAGTAGCAACAATAACCGACATATCAGAACAAACAAATCTTTTAGCTTTAAATGCTGCCATAGAAGCCGCAAGAGCTGGTGAGGCAGGAAGAGGCTTTACGGTAGTAGCCGATGAAGTTAGAAAATTAGCAGAAGGCTCTAAAAACGCTGCCGATAAAGTAAAAGATATAGTGACCGGTGTCACCAACGGAATCGGGGTAACTGTTGGTTCAATAAATAATGTAGCAACTAAAATACAGCAAATCTCTGATACACTACAGCTACAGGCTAGCTCTATTCAACAAATATCACAAACATTAGATTCTGTAGCTTCTATTGCTATTCAAAATGCTTCAGGTGCTCAACAATTATCGGCCTCTACCCAGCAGCAGAGTTCATCAAGTCAACAGCTCTCAGCCGCTACTCAACAATTAATGTCATTAGCCAATGAATTAAATAGACTAGCCGGAGGGCTAAAAGAAGATAGCTCTGCCAAAACCAATAATGCTAAATATAACCTATACTCCAAACCAGAAAATGATGATTATAGCCAACAACAAGACATTAATACTTCTGAAACAGATACTATTGAAGACAGATTAAACGCTATAGAGCACAAACCAAAAAATCATTTACATATCCCCACCAACTCAAACGAATCAGATACTACACCTAAACATAATAAAAATGCAAAATTACACCCAGAAATAATTAGTAAGATAGTAGTAAAACATGACGATACCGTAAATAAAAATCAAGATATTAAAGTAATTTAGGTAATATAAATATTATGCAAGACAAAGAAGCGCATAAAAATAATGAACAGCCCTTACAGCTAGTTGTCTTTGAACTTGAATCAGAAGAATATGCTTTTGAAATTAATAAGCTAAAAGAAATAATACCTATACCACAAATTACTGTTGTACCTAATGCCCAAGAATGCGTTAAGGGTATATTTAATTTGAGAGGAAAATTGATATTAGCAATTAATTTAAAAAGTATTTTAAACTTACATTCTTCTAATACATCTAACCAAAAACATGTTGTTATAGCCGAGAAAGATAGTAATTTGTTTGGCTTAATGGTAGACGAAGTAAAAGATGTAATTATTGTAAAAAATGAGCAAATACAGCCCAACCCAGAACTTGTTTCTAATAAAATTCATGGTGACTACATTAAAGGAGTAGTAGTAATTGATAAAAATCAAGCAAAAACCAAGAATACTGACAAAAAAGATACAAATAGTTCAGAAAAAAATACTCGTTTAATAATAATTTTATCCTCAGACACGATACTAGAAAAAATTAAACTTGATAATTTAGAAAATAAGGTACAAAATAACACTGAACAAACAAAGGAGAAACAATGAAAAATAATTATAAAATATTAATAGCTGATGATTCTGCATTCATGCGACAAGTTTTAATAGATTGCCTAAAAGTAGAAGGTTATAATAATTTTGTAGAATGCGAGAATGGTCTTCAGTGCATAGAAAAGTTTGAATCAGAAAAGCCAGATCTGGTTCTTTTAGATTTAATAATGCCCGAAATGGACGGCATAGAAGTACTCAAAAAAATTGGCTCTAAGGCAAAGATAATAGTTATCTCTGCAATAGGCCAAAATAAAATGATAGACGATGCAAAAAAATACGGTGCCAAGGGTTTCATTATAAAACCATTTGATCAAGCTAAAATTAATGAAGAAATAAATAAAATCCTTAACTAACTAACAATCAAAAAGAACAAATTGAACCAAGCTAACACAATAAAAGTTTTAATTGTAGATGACTCATTATTTATGAGAAAGCTTATTCGAGATATGTTAAAAACAGAGTCATATATTAAAATTGTAGATGAAGCAACAAACGGAGCTGAGGCCGTAAGTATGGCACAACAGTATAAACCAGACATAATTACTATGGATTACACCATGCCGATACTAAATGGAGCCCAAGCTACTTCAGAAATTGTTAAGAACATAAACCCTCCACCTGCAGTTATAATGTTATCTGCTTATACAGAAAAAGGGGCGCGGGCTACATTTGATTCTTTAAGCTCTGGTGCAATTGATTTTATACAAAAACCTTCTGGTGAGTTATCGTTTGATCTAGATTTAATTAAAGAATCTTTAGTACATAAAATAAATATAATTTATACTGCCAAGAAAAAAATAGAATACCCAACCATAAATGGCAACAAAGCATCAATAAATCATAACACAGCAAGAAATATTGAAATTATAGTTATAGGTGCATCTACAGGTGGGCCCCCATTAATTGAGAATATCATTGCAAGTCTACCCAAGAATATTAAAGTACCTGTTTTGGTCATTCAACATATGCCTAAAAAATTTACTAAATCATTTGCTTCAAGATTAAATAGTCTTAGTAACAACAGCGTTAAAGAAGCAGAAAATAATGACAAACTCAAGCCAGGAATTATTTTAATAGCCCCCGGCGACTATCATACTATTATAGACTCTAGGTCTAAAGACAATAACTGTAAAATTATAAAATTGATACAGACTCCACCCATAAAAGGCTTAAGACCTTCTATTGATATAGCAATGGATTCTGTAGCTTCAATATATGGTCACAAAGCATTAGGAATTTTACTAACCGGGATGGGAGATGATGGCGCAAAGGGCCTTGAACAAATTAAGCAAAAAGGTGGGCATACTATTGTTCAAGATCCAAACACTGCAGTAATAGATTCTATGCCAATGTCTGCTATAAAAATTAATGCTTATGATGAAATACTAGATATATCAAATATTATTAGTAAAATAAATAAGCTAACAAAGTAATGGATATATCAAAATACAAAGAAATTTATTTAAGTGAATGCGAGGATAATTTACAAATTATTACAAAAAATTTACTTTTATTAGAGAAAAAACTAGACAATAAAGATATTTTAAATGAGTTAATGAGAGCCAGCCACACAATAAAAGGGTCTTCCGCCACTATGACATTTACAGAAATATCAAAATTAACACACGTAATGGAAGACGTTTTTGACTATGCTAGATACGGTTATATCAAATTAAATACAACAATTACCGATACTCTATTTGATGCATTAGATATTTTAGAGGTTTGCTTAGAATCAATTAAAAAAAATAATAAAGAAATATCTTTAAAAAATATCACTAACAAAATTAAAAAAATTACCGGAGTTAAAACTAGCGGTGATGGGCAATCGTTAAGAGACAAAAAAGGAAAGCCAATAATAAATACAGCTAAAAGTAATCTTACATTAACCAAATCTAATAATATTACAGATTATGATAGTTCGGCAAATACAGCAATAGATAATCAAAACACAATATCTTATATAAAAATGGCTACAAACAAACTTGACAATCTAATGGATATTACCGAAGAACTCATAATAGATAAAATGAAGCTAAAACAGCTTAAAACACAAGATAAAGAAATAATTAATATATTTTCTCGCTTACAAAAAAATATTGATACTTTACAAGCGCAAGTAACAGATATGAGATTAATACCAATAGATCAGATTTTATCAAGATTCCCAAGAATGGTCCGTGACTTGGCGCATAAACAACATAAAAACATAGAATTTGAAATTGTTGGAGCAGAAACAGAATTAGATAGATCAATTGTAGATAAACTGAACGAACCCTTAATGCACATGCTTAGAAATGCCATAGACCATGGAATTAAATTAAATGGCAAAATTAAACTAATAGTTCAAAGAGATAAAGATAACGTAATAATCATATTAGAGGATAATGGTCAAGGCATTAATTTTGAAAAAATTAAAACAATGGCTGTAAAAAAAATGATATTATCTAAAAAAATAGTAGATAGTTATAGTGAAGAAGAATTAAAAAAGCTACTGTTTAACCCCAAGATGTCTACAAGCGAAAGAATAACCGAAACTTCTGGAAGGGGTGTAGGACTAAGTGTTATAAAAGAATTTGTAGAAAAAGTTAACGGAAATGTTGAAATTAGCACTCCAGATAACGGAATAGGAACAAAGATAGTATTAAATCTTCCTTTAACCATGGCTATCATTAAAGTATTAATTGTTAGAGTAGACAACAGTAAATACGCTATACCATTTTCTATTATAGATAAATCTGTGCTTCTAGAAGAAAGCCAAATTAAAACCATCTCAGAACAAAAAGTTGCAATAATTGAGGGAACCGATATATCTATAATAGATCTTAAATCTGAGTTTAATTTAAATAGCAAAAATACTAATACGAATGACTCTAATAAATCTATAAAAACAAATATTGTTATTGTTAAACATTCTAAAGAAAAAATCGCATTATTAGTTGATGAGTTATTAGCCGAACAAGACATAATCATAAAAAGCCTACCAACAGCTATTAAAGATATAAAAAATTACGCTGGTACCACTATTTTGGGTGATGGCAGTGTTATTATGGTAATTGATATAAATTCTTTAGTAGATAGTTATATAAAAAACGAAAGAAAGAAGGATAAAATAGATGGATGATGTTAACTTGAGTGAATTTAAAAAAGATCAATTAATAGAAGTTATAAATATTGGAGCAGGAAATGCATCTATATCTTTATCACAACTTGTTAATAAGCAGGTGAGCATTCATGTGCCAAAACTGTACGTAGATAAAATAGAATCTGTATTAAAATATATTGGAACATCAGATGACTTAATGACAGTTGTTTTAATTAAATTACTTGGTGATGTCACAGGCACTATGGTAATGATGTTTCAACCAAAAGATGCAATAAAACTAGCCAGCTTAATGAATAAAAAACCGTACAATGAAAAACAAAAATTAGATTACATGGATAGATCTGCGCTAAAAGAAATGGGAAATATTTTATCTGGTACGGCGTTAAATGCCTTGGCTAAATTAACAAAAATGTATTCTGTAAATTCTCTACCAGATTCTGCCACAGACATGGTAGGTTCTATGATTGATAATATATTAGCAGATATGGGCCAAGATTCAGAAGTAATTATGTCTTTTAAGGTTGTTTTTCAGGTTAAAAGCGAAGATATAAGTGGCCAACTATTCTTTTTGTTTGATCCTAAAACTACAAATAAAATAATACAATCCTTAAACAATAAATAAAAAGTATGGCAGATTATATAGAACTAGGCACATCAGAGATTGCAGCAAGTTCGGGTAATAAAATAATAAAAACTTGCGGAATAGGTTCGTGTGTAGTAATAACAATGTATGATGAGCTAAATAAGATAGGAGGCATGTCTCACTCTATGCTGCCAACGTCACCAAATAAAAATGCAGAGTTAAGTAATCATATAAACAAAGATCCTCGTTATGTTGACGATGCTATCATGTTATTACTAGAAAGCTTAACTAAACTAGGCTCTAAAGAGGAATATTTAATAGCAAAGCTAATTGGTGGAGCAAAGATGTTTACAATACTAAATAGTACAGACTGTATCGGTGACCAAAATATAAAAATCGCAAAAGCCGTATTAAATCAATTAAACATACCTATCGTAAGCCAAGATGTTGGTGGAAGCGTTGGCCGCACTGCCGAATTTAATTTAAATAATGGATTAGTTAGTATAAAAACTAAAGCATAAGAAAGGTAATAAGTGGCAATAAATATACTACCGCTAAAAAAAGAGATTAATTTAAAGGTCGTTAGCTCAATTATGGATAGCCTAACAGAAGGTATTGCATATTTTGCACAAAGTGACTGGGTAATATACTCTAACCCATCTTTTACAAAAATGACTGGCTTGCCAATAGAAGGTTTTAGCATTGATCAATTCATAAATATTATCAAATCTAATGATCCAGAAATATTTAAACAAGTATTATTGTCACTAGAAAAGCAGCAAACAATACATATCAACGAAGTAAAAATATTACAACAGTACTATGAAATGTACATTATACCAGTTAAAACTAGCAAGAATGAGTTTCTTGGTGTATCTATAATATTACACGACATAAGTCGATTAAAAGAATTGGATACTTTAAAATCAGAATTTGTTTCTATTGCATCGCATCAGTTAAAAACTCCATTGTCATCAATGTCTTGGTATCTTGAGTTACTACTAGATGAAAAATTAACTGAACAACAGCTTGATTATATAAAAGAAGTAACTAAAGCTAATGACAGGCTTAAAGAACTAGTTAATGACCTACTAAATGTTTCTAGGTTAGAAAGTGGAATGTTAAAAATTGAGCCTAAAAATATTAATATCAAAGATTTTATAAGCGATATTATTAAAGAAGTTTTGCCTGCAGCAAAGCTTAATAATATAAAAATAATTTACAATCAAACCAATAACATATCTGAAATTAGTATTGATCCAATATTAGGCAGACAAATATTTCATAATTTATTAACAAATGCCGTAAAATATTCTCATCCAAAGAGTACTGTTTACGTTAATGTAGATTATTCCACTAATAGTAAGTACGTGTTTTCGGTAAAAAATACTGGTTTTGGTATTCCTAAAGAATCACAAAACAAAATATTTGATAAATTCTATCGTGCAGAAAATGCTCAAAGTGCCGTATCAGATGGAACAGGGCTAGGATTATTTTTAGTAAAAATGATTACAGATCAATCCGGTGGCAAAATTTGGTTTGAATCTAACCCAAAAGAAACAACATTTTTTATAGAGTTTCCTCCTGGTGGTATGCTTAATAAGGCCGGCACTAAAACAATAATTTAACAATAGCTTTAAAACTCTTGGGACTATTTAATTATTTCTAAAAAAATGAGCCTATAGAGGGGGTGGGCACCGCTATAGGCTCATTTCAGCCTTCAACCCGGGGATTTTGTCCCACATCGCTACAGTAATCCCACCTCACAAAATCCGAGGGGTTGAGCTTAAAAAGGTTAAAGGCGTTAGTTAGTCTTAGAACGCATGAGAGCATAAAATGCTAACGCAATATAACCGTGGAGGGTAACTACAATTATAAAGCACGTTCTAAAACTATCTAACTCTACTAACATAGTGTTAGAATTGGGGGTATAAGGTACATAATTCACGCTTATGGTGATTACAGTATCTTAGTCTAGCATTTATTGGCATTTATGTCAACACTATTTTTATACTATACTCTTATGCTTAAACTTACCCCTCAAAACAAACTATATCCAAAACAACTAAACCGGCTACACAAACCGCCCAATATGTTATATGTTAGCTCTAACGCATGGGAAGATATTTATAACATGCCAATGTTAAGCGTGGTAGGCTCACGCAAGCCAACGGCCTACGGGGCAGCAATATGCGCCCAGTTAGTGCGAGAAGTGGCTGCAAAGGGCGTTTGCATTGTTAGTGGGCTTGCACTAGGCACAGACAGCATAGCCCATTCTGCGGCCTTAGAAGTTGGCGGGCGCACAATTGCCGTTTTACCATCTGGTTTAAACAAAATATACCCACGCACCCACCAACATTTAGCAGAAGATATTATTGCCAAGGGCGGGGCACTAATTAGTGAATACCCACCAGAAGATAGCGTGGCCCAAAAATATAACTTTATAGCCAGAAACCGTATAATTGCAGGGCTTAGTAGTGCAACATTAATACCAGAGGCGGCTA
>CAYRFD010000009.1:20097-28162 GCA_964423475.1 uncultured Candidatus Saccharibacteria bacterium | reverse complement strand
ATAAGTAATTTGGCTGCTTAAGTGGGGCAAAATTTGTTTTTGCCAATAAGTATCATTCTTGTAGTCTGCATAGTGTTTGCCGGCAATTTTAAGGTGTAACTGCTTTTTTGGGTTATGCTTGTTATAAATTTGAACAGTTTTAATTGCTAAATGTACGCCTTTTTGCGGTACTATCCGCCCAAAGTATGCTAGATATGGTGTTTTTATATTTTTTTGGTATATTTTATAGCTTTTTGGATTAATACCATGGTATACATTACCTACCCAATTTGTATCTTTTGGCATGCCTTTTCTTTGTGCGTAAGATATGCTTAGCCAGTTTAAGTGCTTGTATTTTGGAAACACGCTTTTGTATTTAGCCATAAAATTATAAGGGTCATGATGTGTAAATAACACTGGTTTATTGCAGAGTTTTGCAAAATGAAGAGCTATATCTTCTTCGTTTGTGTAAACGTGTACTATATCAAATTCGTTATTATTGGCACGGCTATATACATCTGCAATTACTTCTGATTGCGCTTGGCGAGCTAAAGAAACAAAAGTAAATGGATGCTTTTTTAGCAAGCTTATGTAAGTATCGCCTCTTAGCTTTAGTTCTTTATTAAATAAGCTAAGATCTGCTGTAAGGTTTTTAACATTGCAATTAACTGGCCCTGGCGTGCATAAGGTTACATCTACATTATAATCTTTAAGATTATTAGCAAGTTCTAAGGCTAGTTGGCCAGGCGAGAATATGACATCGTTTATAATATCTTTATGTAAAAATATATGAGGAACAACTATAGCAAGTTTTATACTACTTTTTTGGGGTTTCTTCATCTAAAAAGCTTAAATCAAAATCCTCGTCTGGTGCGGATTCTGCGTAATAACCATCTGCTTGATTTGTATCTTCTGGCATAATATCTCCTTATAAACTTATATTCTTATTATTACAATAAACCATTGTTTAGTAAACAAAAAGTACAAATAATAGGTTATTATATAACTATGGTCTCAATAATAGTTGCTTACGATAAAAATAATGGTATTGGTGCTAAAAATGACATACCTTGGATGGGTAAATTGCCAGCAGATATAGAGCATTTTAGAACAACAACCAAAGAAGCTGCAGTTATAATGGGTTGGATAACCTACAAATCTATTGGCCGTTTATTACCAAAACGCCAAAATATAATAATTAGCGATTTTGCAGATACAAAGGTAGAGGGAGCAAACGTGGCTGGGTCTTTGCAAGAAGCAATTAAGCTAGCCGACCCTAACAGAAAAACATTTGTTATAGGTGGTGGCACTATATATGCTCAGGCCATAGACTTGGCAGATGTTATTATTGCATCAGAAATTAATGCAACTATTTTAGAATGCACTGTGTTTTTTCCTAAAATAGACAAAAATGTGTGGAGAGAAGTATCTAGACAACATATGCCGGCCAATAAAGATAACTTGTACGATTTTGATATTGTTACTTATAAAAAGATTAAAACTACATAATCAGTTCTTTCTCAGCTTAGTATGGTGTACTAGTGTATGCCACAAACTTAACCAGTAAAGGAGAATATATATGGCAGTACAAAATAAGGTTATTATGGGGGCGGTATCTGCACTAACGATATTATTAATAGGCGGTGCTAGCATGTCGGCTTTTGCGCAAGGTAATAATAGTGATGGTTCTTTAGTAGATAAGGTTGCTTCTAAGTTTAATTTAAATAAGCAAGAAGTACAATCTGTATTTGATGAAGATCGTCAGGCCCATCAAGCTGAACGGAAAGCAGAAAGATCTACTGAGCTACAAAGTAAGGTAGACGATGGCACAATCACAGCAGAGCAAAAGACTGCTATAGAAAAGAAATTAGAAGAAATGCACACTAGCCGAGAACAATCTAAAGTATCTTTAGAAGAATGGGCAAAGCAAAATAATATAGACGCAAAATACGTAATGATGGGCGGCAGAGGTGGTATGCAATCATCTAGACTACAAAAAGCGGTAGATTCCGGTGCAATAACAGCCGATCAAAAAGCTAAAATTGAGCAAAAACAGCAAGAAATGAAAGCTACTTTTGATGCTGAGCGTGAATCTATGCAAAAATGGGCTGCAGATAACGGCATAGATGAATCTGCTATTATGCGAGGCGATGGTAACGGTGGCAAAATGGGTGGCCGTGGCATGATGGATAAAAACTAGTTAAAGCGTTTTATATATCCAGTGTGTGTAAATAGTACACACACTGGATAATTTTTAAACTTAGAATGTTATAGTAAAGATATGAAAATACTAGTTGTAGAAGACGATTATAAAATTGCCAATGCAATAAAACGTGGCTTAGAGCAACAAAATTATGACGTAGATGTAGCATATAGATCTGATGATGGCATGAACTATATAAACAAAACATCTTACGACCTTTGTATTTTAGACAGAATGTTACCCGGTGGTTTAGATGGCGTAGCTATGGTAAGAAAAATGCGTGCCGATGGCTACAGCACGCCTGTTTTATTGTTAACGGCAAAATCAAGAATTATAGATAAAGCAGAAGGCTTAAACGCTGGGGCTGATGACTATTTAGCAAAACCATTTGCTTTTGTAGAGTTAATAGCTAGAGTGAGAGCATTATTAAGACGACATACGCCAACAAAATCTAATAAAGAAACAGTGCTTTCATATAGTAATATTACGCTTAATCAGGCCACAAAACAGGTTAAACGAGGGCCACATATAATTGATTTAACACCAAAAGAATATGCCCTTTTAGAATATTTTTTGCTAAACCCTAAGCAAGTATTGCAAAAAGAAAATATTATAGAAAACGTGTGGTCATACGACGCTGATATTTTACCAAACACTTTAGAGGTATATATTGGTTATTTAAGATCTAAAATAGAAAAGCCTTTTAGCAATATGAAACCTCTCGTACAAACTAAAAGAGGTTTTGGTTATTATTTAGGAGAAAAGTAATGATTTTTAACAAAAATGCGCTCAAGCTTGCTGGTATATATTTAGCAATAATTACATTTATATGCATATTTTTTAGTATTAGTATTTATCAGATATCAACACAAGAAGTTAACAGAGGAATACGGGGCCAAGGACGCCCACCCATTGCTGAACAAGAAATAGATGAACAAAGACAATTAAGGCAAATAGAGCATGATTATAGAATATCTGAAGCTAATGAAAGAATATTTAGTAGATTATTTTTTATTAATATAATAATTTTTATAATTGGTGGAATATTGAGTTATTACTTTGCGCTTAAAATTTTAAAACCAATAGAAGACGCCAAAGAAGCACAAAGTAGATTTACGGCAGACGCTAGTCACGAGCTTAGAACGCCAATAACAGCTATGCGCACAGAAACAGAGGTAGCTTTAATGGGCAAAAAACTTTCTAGTAAAGATACTAAAGATTTACTAGAAAGCAATATAGAAGAGCTAGATAAATTGTCTGCCTTAACAGACGAACTATTAAGTTTGTCTAATTTCGATAGTAATACTAAAGATATTATTAAGACAAATTTTGATGTCAGTAAGTTAATAAAAGATGTTTGCGCAAGCATAGAGCCCTTGGCAAATTCAAAAAACATTAATATTAAACAAAATATAGAGAATGATTTAATTATGACTGCAGACGCAAAACGTATTAAAGAGCTCAGCATAATATTATTAGATAATGCAATTAAATATAGCCCTAATAATTCTGAGATTACTGTAAGCGCTACTATAAATAAAAGCAATTTTATGTTAGTTGTAAAAGATAATGGAATAGGAATACCCAAGGCTGCCCTGCCGCATATATTTGATAGGTTTTATAGGGTAGATAGTTCTAGAACAAAACAAAATATATCTGGACATGGTCTTGGTTTAGCAATAGCATATGAAATAGTTAAGCAACACGGTGGTGATATTAGCGTTAAAAGCACACAAAATATAGGTTCTACCTTTAGCGTTACCTTGCCAAAAAGTGCTGTACAGGCAAAATAATAAATTCGTATTTGAACTAGTGGGTATTTGTTTGTTACACTATTAGTAATGTGTAAAAACTTTAAACGCCAAGTAAGGTTGGCATACATTTAAATGACTATGTTTAACCCATTGTACTTGTTTGCTTCTGATAGTGGTGTGCCCCTTTCTGCCGAGCCTATTATTACTGTAGGCAATTTTGTAATAACAAATTCTATGCTTATGGGTTTGGTAATTGCCGCCTTAATTATTGGAACTTTTGCAATTGTAGTTAAATATATTACAGTGCGCCCTAACTCTAAATTTGCCTTATTTATAGAATCTATAATTTTGTTTGTTGTAGGAAACATTAAAAACAGTTTTGGTGGTGATGAATCTAAGGCAAGAAAATTTTTACCATTATTTTTAGCTTTCTTTTTGTTTATTTTATTAAATAATCTTGCAGGTTTATTACCTGGCATGGGTGGGTCTGTATATTTTCAGGATGAAGGCTTAAAGGCCGCATTGCTAAGACCAGTTACAACTGATCTAAACGGTACTTTGGCGCTTGCAGCCATTGCCATGATTACTGTTCAATACTTTGCTATTAAAGAACGTGGTATTGGTGGTTACTTTAAACACTTTTTTACTGTTATGCAGCCTTGGTACAATCCTATAAACTTTTTTATTGGGTTTATAGAAATGCTGGGCGAGATTATTAGAATGATTACATTGGCGTTTAGGTTATTTGGAGTTATATATGCAGGAGAAGTATTGCTTCATGTAATAACAAATTTGAGTGGGCCGTTTGCACCCATTGCCACTTTTCCGGTAATTTTAATGGAGCTTTTCTTTTCGTTTATTCAGGCATATTTATTTATTATGCTTTCTTCTACCTATTTAGCTATTGGCACTGCCCACGACGAAAGTGCCCACCCAAACGAGTCACAGCCCAAATCTACAGCCATTAAAACAGCTGCAGGAAAGGCATAAATGTGAGACAATGTAATTAAATAATATAAGGAGTAGAAATGGAAATCGATCCTAGTTTGGTAAAAGGTTTAACAATTGCACTTGGTGCTATAGGGCCAGCCCTTGGGTTAGGTATGATAGGAGCGGCTGCTGTTCAGTCTGTTGGGCGTAACCCAGATGCACAAAGTAAGATTCTTACAATGGGCCTTATTATGGCTGGTCTTGTTGATGCCATAATGGTGTTTGTTCTTATTATTGTGTTTACGGTATAAGGTTTAGTAGTGACGATGTTATTATTTGCATCTGAGCAGCCAGAAGCACAAGGCCTTGCGGCTTTGGGTTTAAATTGGCAAATGATTTTGTTTCAGGCAATCACCTTTTTACTAATCGTTTTGTTTCTTAAAAAGTTTGTTGTTAATAAAATATTAGCTATTATTGATGAACGCCAAAAAGAGATAAATTCTGGTTTAGATGCTGCCCAAGAAACAAAAGATGAACTTGCAAAAGCTCAGCAAACTATAGACAAAATGTTAGACAAAGCTCGCAAAGATGCAGAATTAATAGTATCTGGAGCTAAGTCTGAATCTTCTGAGATTGTTAAAGATGCCGAGGCTAAAGCTTCGCGTAGAGCAGATGCAATTGTTGCAGAAGCAGAAAGTAAACTAAATTCAGATGTTACTAAAGTAAGACAGCAATTAAAAGAAGAAGCTGCAAAATTAGTTAGAGATGTTTCTGTTGCTGTTTTAGGCAAAAAAATAGACAGCGCAGATGATGATAAACTTATTACTAACGCCTTGGAGGCAAGTAGTGATAACAAGAACTAATACCGCAAGTTATGCTGCTGAAAAGCTAGTTAGTAATAGCGATCGTACTGAGCTTATTGATCAGATGGCAGCATGGCTGATAGATACTAAATCTACAAGACAAATGCACTATTTAGTTAACGACATAGCTAAAAAATTGCTTCAGCATAAATATTTGTTTGTGCGCATAACCTCTGCACGAAAATTATCACAATCTGCGCTAAATACCATAGATAGTTTTTTAAAATTACAATTTGGAAAAGAATTTACTATAGAACATACAGAAATAATAGACCCTTCTGTTGTGGGCGGTGTTATCATAGATACCCCTACGGGTACCCTAGACGCAAGCGTTAAGCACAAACTTGATAGACTGTTAAAAGGAGCAATATAATGAGTACTATTAATGTAAAAACTTTAAGTCAAGAACTACGGGCCGCGGTAACTGCACTAGAAGAAGATAGAGCTTCTTATGAGCAATCCGGTGTTGTTACTCGTATAAGTGATGGAATTGTTTGGGTATACGGGTTAGATAATTGTGGTTTGAGTGATGTAGTAGAAATTGCTACTAGCACTGGCCCAGCTCAAGCATTTGCCTTAAACTTGAACGAAGACGAAGTTGGAGTTGTTTTATTAGATAGTGACGCTGGCGTAAGAGCTGGTGCACGTGTTACTCTAACCGGTTCTACGTTAGACGTACCAGTAGGACCAGAGCTTATTGGTAGAGTTGTTGATCCTTTAGGGAGGCCGTTGGATGGTTTAGGGCCTATCAAAACCAAGCAACGAGGATTAATTGAACGAAAAGCTCCTGGTGTTATGGACCGTAAAGGTGTACATGAGCCACTTGCTACTGGTGTTATTGCCATAGATACTATGGTTCCAATTGGCCGAGGCCAAAGAGAACTAATTATTGGAGATAGACAAACTGGTAAAACAGCTATTGCAATAGATACAATGATTAACCAAAAACGTCAAAATACAGGCGTAATTAACGTATATGTTGCTATTGGCCAAAAAAGCGCCAAAGTTGCTGCTTTAGTTGAAAGACTTAAAGAAGAAGGTGTTATGGAGCAAACAATTGTGGTTGCAACAAGCCCTTCTGACCCAGCAAGTATGCTGTACTTAGCTCCCTATGCCGGTACTGCTATGGCAGAATATTTTAGAGACAATAAACAGCATGCACTTATTATTTATGATGATTTATCTAAGCATGCAGTGGCTTATCGCCAAATGTCATTACTTCTTCGTAGGCCACCAGGGCGTGAAGCCTACCCAGGCGATGTATTTTATCTTCATTCTAGATTGCTTGAAAGAGCAGCTAAATTATCAGACGATTTAGGGGCAGGTAGCTTAACTGCACTGCCAATAATAGAAACGCAAGCGGGTGACGTTAGCGCATATATTCCTACTAACGTTATTTCTATTACAGATGGTCAGATTTATTTAGAGACAAATTTGTTTTATCAGGGTATTCGCCCTGCTATATCTGTGGGTCTTAGCGTTAGCCGTGTTGGTGGAGCTGCCCAAACTAAAGCTACAAAAAGTGTTGCAGGTACTTTACGTTTAGAATTGGCGCAATTTAGAGAGCTTGCTAGTTTTTCACAGTTTGCAAGCGATTTAGACGAAGATACAAAACAACGTATTGCTCGTGGTAGATTACTTACAGAGATTTTAAAGCAAAAACAATACCAACCTTATAGCGTTGCAGAGCAAGTTATACTATTAACGGCTGCTACTAGTGGTGTATTTGATCATTTGTCTACTTCTGAAGTAGCCACGGCAAGCGAAAGATTACTTGCGTCTGTTAAAAAATCACACAAAGCTTTAGTAGAATCACTTAATAAGGGTATAAAGCCAGAAGATAAGGCTAGTAAGCAGATCGTAGATGAAGCCACTATTGTTGCTAAAAGTTTTGGTAGCGATAAAGTACGGAGTAAGAAAGCCTAACTATGGCCTCTCAGCAAGCAGTAAAACAAAGAATAAAATCTGTTTCTAATACAAAACAGATTACTAAAGCTATGCAACTTGTTGCTGCTAGCAAACTAAGAAAAGCTCAACAAGGTGCTCTTGGCCCTAAAGCATATGTAGATAATGCAAAAGCCGTACTTGCCACCCTTGCCGGTAACTCAGAAGCATTGCGTAACCCATTGTTTATAGAACCAAAGGGCGCTAAAGTAGCGTTATCTATTGTAATTGCAAGTGACAAAGGCTTAGCCGGTGCTTATAATGCCAACGTACTCAAGGCCTTTACTTTGCATTTAAAATCTAATGCAGAAAATAATTCAGTTATTTCTATTGGTAAAAACGCTTCTCGTTTTGTTGCAAGACTTAAAGGTGTTGAAAGCTTGGGGGCATAT
>CAYRFD010000009.1:7107-20087 GCA_964423475.1 uncultured Candidatus Saccharibacteria bacterium | reverse complement strand
AGAAGATCTAGACCAAGACATTGCTCAACCATTATTAAAAACTGTTTTACAACAATTTAACGATGGCCGCGTTGCTCATGTGTATGTTATTTACACTAAATTTATATCTACCGTTAAACAAGATGTGGTGGTAGAGCAAATAATACCTGTAATAAGAGACAAGAATGTTCCGTCTGGCCGAATTTTTGAGCCAAGTGCAGAAGTTGTTTTTGATAGCACCGTAAAGCGTCTTTTAGAGGCACAGGTTGTGCAATATTTGCTAGAATCACGCGCTAGTGAGCAAGCGTCGCGCATGCTAGCTATGAAAAGTGCAACTGATAACGCATCTGAGCTAATAGAAGATTTAACTTTAGTGTATAATAATGCTCGGCAGTCAAAAATAACGCAAGAACTTGCAGAAATTAGTGCCGGTGCAGAGGCGATGTCATGATTATTGATAATAATATTGTAATAAGTAAATGGAGTAAATATGGCAGAACAAACTAAACAAGCTACCGGTAAGGTACTACAAGTAGTGGGAGTGGTTTTAGATATAGCTTTTAAAAAAGAGGATTTACCCGCTCTTTATGATGCGCTAATAATAAAACACAAAACCGGGGATATTTATTTAGAGGTTGCACAGCATTTAAGTGAAACTAGTGTTAGAGCAGTAGCTTTAAATAGTACAGATGGTGTAAAAAGAGGTGACGTAGTTATAGGTACTGGTGCCCCAATTACAATACCCGTAGGAGACGAAACACTTGGTAGAATGTTTAATGTTGTTGGCGATGCCATAGATAAAAAACCACAGCCAAAAACTAAAGTTACAGCCAGTATTCATAGAGAGCCCCCTACCCTTGCAGAACAAAGCGGTAAAGTAGAAATTTTAGAAACCGGTATTAAAGTTATTGACCTTATTTGCCCAATGACAAAAGGTGGAAAAGTTGGACTATTTGGTGGTGCCGGTGTAGGTAAAACTGTTCTTATAACAGAGCTTATTAACAATATTGCCAAATACCATAGCGGAAACTCTGTTTTTGCCGGCGTTGGTGAACGTACTCGTGAGGGTAACGATTTGTATCATGAAATGGCTGACAGTGGTGTTTTAGATAAAACCAGCCTAGTTTTTGGCCAAATGAATGAACCACCCGGTGCCAGGTTACGTGTTGCATTAACAGGTTTAACAATTGCCGAAGGTTTTAGAGACCAAGGTAAAGACGTTTTGTTCTTTATAGATAATATATTTAGATTTACCCAGGCTGGTGCCGAGGTATCTGCTTTATTAGGAAGATTACCAAGTGCGGTTGGTTATCAGCCAAACCTGCAACAGGAAATGGGCGCGTTGCAAGAACGTATAACTAGTACTAAAAAAGGCTCAATTACGTCTGTGCAGGCTGTATACGTTCCTGCGGATGACCTTACCGACCCTGCCCCTGCAACTACATTTAGCCATTTAGATAGCACAATAGTTTTAAGCCGTGCGCTTACTGAGCTTGGGCTGTACCCTGCGGTAGACCCTCTAGATAGTAGTTCTACTATTTTAGACCCCGCAATAGTTGGAGAAGAACACTATTCTACTGCTAGAGAAGTACAACGAATTTTACAGCGCTATAAAGACCTGTTAGATATTATTGCAATTTTAGGAATGGAAGAATTATCAGAAGAAGACAAGCAAACAGTTGCTAGAGCACGCCGAATCCAACGATTCTTAACTCAACCGTTCCATGTAGCAGAGGTATTCTTAAATAAACCAGGAGCCTACGTTACGTTAGAAGAAACAATTAAAGGATTTAAAGAAATTTTGGCAGGAAAACACGACGATAAAGCAGAAAGTGCCTTTTACCTTAAAGGGAGCATTAAGGACGTAAAATAATGCACGTAACGTTAGTATCTTTAAATGGCTTACAGTTTGATGATAACGCTTTAGAAGTTAGAGTAAAAACGCCAATTGGCCATATGGTTGTATTGCCTGGCCATGAGCCTATAACCGCCGTTACTTCTCCTGGGCCAGTAATAATTGTAGATTCAAAAAATCAAGAAGAAATTTTTGCTTCTTATGGTGGTATGTTTGAGGTTTCTGATGATGTCGTAAGAATACTAGTAGATGAACTAGACCACGTAGATTCACTTATAGAGTCAGAAATACAAGATGCAATTAAACAAGCTAATTCTATGAAGGTTAAAGCTAAAGATCAACGCGAACTAGATGAAGCCCAGACATTGATAGATAGACAACTGGTAAGGCTTGAGGTTGCTCGCATTCGAAGGCGCCCCAAAAACTAAAATAATTTAGTATTAATTGTGTGATATTGGCTGTATTTGCTATAATTATGTTTGTTAAGCATAACAATTAAGTAAAGAGGAACTATGGACGATATTAGACCACCACAAAAAATAACACCAAATAGAGAAGATTCTTCGGCAGAAAAAGAGCCTTTTTCGTTAGATAGTAATAGCTCAGATAACGTAAGTACTAATATCAAACAAGAAGATTATAATTTGAAGGGTAGTTCATTACCAGTAAGTAGTAGCAAGAAAAAACGTTCTAAAAAAACAACTATTACAATACTATTATTGATTATTTTATTACTTATTTCTGTTGGTGTAAGTGGTTATCTATATTACAAACAACAAGATATGCAAAAACAAATCGATACTTTAACAGCAGAAAATATTAAATTAAAAGAACAAGTTTATACATTAAAATACGATAATAAAGATTCTGATAACAAGCAAAAACTTCTTATAGAGCAGAACGAATTATACCTAGAAAAAATGAACATGCTTAAAACTAACTGTGGTAGTAACTGTAAAGATATAACTTTACCCCAGTAGTATTTTAATCTTTATGGTTTTATAGTATTTTTATGATATTGTATTACTAATATTTATGAACCAAAATATAGTATCTATACCAACAGAATATGTCTATAAACTACATATTAATGGTTTGCGTGGTAGGTATTTGCAAGTTCCAACTCAAAGTAAAAAGAAAACCCAAATTTTACTTATTTACGGAGTACATTCTAGCATTGAAAGAATGTACAGTTTAGCAAGTAGCTTATCACATTTTGGTACGGTAACTATACCCGATTTGCCAGGATTTGGAGGAATGGATAGTTTGTATGTTATAAATAAAAAACCATCTTTAGAAATGATGGCAGAATATTTAGCAACATTTATTAAGTTACGTTATAAAAACAAAAAGATAGTTATTTGTGGTATGAGCTATGGTTTTTTAGTTGTAGTTAAGATGCTCCAAATGCATCCTAAGTTAAGTAAACAAATTATAATATTGATAGATCTTGTAGGATTCTCACATTATAGTGATTTTTCATTCAGTAATAATCAATATCGTACCTTAAAAAATACTTCATATATATTTTCATATTACCCCACATCTTTAATTGCTAAATATATATTGTTTAGTAAGCCAATTATATACTTGTCTTATAAATTATCTGCTAAAAAGCATCCTAAGATGAAAGACGCTAATAAAGATGAGCTTAAGAAAAGGGTACGTTTTGAACAGTATCTATGGAAATGTAACGATCCACGCACGTATTCTTTTGTTTTACACGATTTATTAACAGTAAATTTATTAAATGAACCACTAAAAAATATTGATCTAAATCATGTAGTCGTAGATGGCGATCAGTATTTTAATAATGATAATGTTTTAAAAAATCTAAAATATATCTTTAATAATATTATTGTTTATAAAGCTAAGTTACCCAACCATGCTCCTACGGTTGTTAGTGATGAAAAAGAAGCCGGCGCTATTATACCCATTAAACTTCGCAAAAAGCTAGCAGCGTTATAGCGATTTAAATGGTATAATTAGTACTATGAAAATAGGAATAATATGCCCGTATAATATGTTTTCTTTTGCGGGAGGGGTATCTGATGGAGTCATAAATCTCCATAAACAGCTTATTTTAAAAGGCCATACAGTTAAAATAATTACCCCTAGACCAAGAAATTATTCCGAGGAACCTCCTAAAGACTATATATTATTAGGTAGAAGTGCAAAAATGAATACTCCTTTTGATACTATGGTTGATATAGGTTTCCAAGCAGATGGAGACGAGATCCAAACAATTTTAGACTCTGAAAATTTTGATATACTACATTTTCACGAACCTTGGGTTCCGGTATTATCTAGGCAAATATTATCCCGTTCTAAGGCTATTAATGTTGCTACTTTTCATGCTAAATTGCCTGAATCAATTTTATCTAAATCTATAATTAATACCGTTGTACCCTACACTAAATCTATTTTAAATTATATACATATGTTTACCGCTGTTTCTGACGCAGCCGCAGAGCACCTAAGAACACTAACAAAAGAAGAAATCATAACGGTGCCTAACGGCATAGACTATGAGCGTTTTAAGAATACCAGCGTACATAAAGACGAAAGTAAACAAAAGACTATTCTTTACCTTGGTCGTTTAGAAAAAAGAAAAGGCGTTGAATATTTAATTACAGCCTATAGAAAATTACGTGAGTATCATGACGATGTTAAGCTTGTGATTGCCGGTAATGGTGTAAAACGTAAAAATTTAGAAAGATTAGTTAAACAGTATAAAATTCCAGATGTTTCATTTACAGGTTTTGTGCCAGAGGATGATAAACCCATGCTTATGAAGCAAGCAGACTTGTTTTGCTCCCCTGCCCCTTATGGAGAAAGTTTTGGTATTGTTCTTTTAGAATCTATGGCTGTAGGTACTCCGGTTGTAGCTGGTAATAATTCTGGATATTCTAGTGTGCTAACGGGGCGCGGTAGGCTTAGTTTGGTAACCCCTACGGCTACAGAAGATTTTTATCAGCGATTAGAGTTATTGCTTTACGACAAAGAAATTAGAAGACTATGGATAAATTGGGCTAATGAATCAATTAAACAATACGATTTTGAGCATGTCGCAAATATGTACGAACAAGTTTATAAACGTGCTTTAAGAATTTATGCCTAATAAGATTAAAATAGGTATACTTTTAGATGATTCTTTAGATGTACCAGACGGCGTACAACAATATGTATTAACAATTGGTCAATGGTTACACCAAAATGGGCACAGTGTGTATTACATTGTTGGGCAAACTAATCGTAAAGATATTAACAATGTATATTCTTTGGCTAAAAATATTAAGGTTTCATTTAACGAAAATACTATGCGTATACCGTATTATTCATCTAAAGTTAGCATAAAAAACACATTAGATATTTTAAATTTAGATGTCTTGCATGTTCAAATGCCATATAGCCCAGTGTTTGCCGGTAAAGTTATAAATAATGTATCTAATAATACAAATGTTGTAGCTACTTTTCACATTGCGCCAGCTTCAATTTTTGTTACATATGCATCTAAAATGCTGTCCTTTATTTCTAAAAAATCTATTAGTAGAGTTAATAATTATATAAGTGTGTCAAAAGCAGCTCAACACTTTGCATACGATACCTACAGAATAAGATCATCTGTTTTACCATGTGTTATAACCGCTAATAAATTAATACACAAGCCTATTTATGGTAATACATTGCATATAGTATTTTTAGGAAGACTGGTAAAAAGAAAAGGTGCAATATTACTGTTAAAGGCTTTAGTAGAACTTAACATAATTTACAAATCTTATTATAAAGTTAGCATAGGTGGAAAAGGTGCTCATTTAGCTAAACTACAAGAGTTTGTAAAAAATAATTCTTTAAATAATGTAAAATTTTTAGGATTCGTAAGCGAAGAAGATAAGGTGCCATTGCTTGCATCTGCCGATATAGCTGTATTCCCTAGCACGGGGGGTGAAAGTTTTGGTATTGTATTGCTAGAAGCTATGGCCGCTGGATCACGCGTAGTACTTGGTGGGAATAACGCAGGCTATACGGGTGTGCTTGGTGAATACCCCAAACAATTGATAGACCCAAAGAATACTAAAGAATTTGCAAAAAGACTAAAGTTTTTTTTAGAATCTAATACAGCAAGAGAGAATGCATACAATTGGAATCAAAAAGAATTTATAAAATACGACATAAATATTGTTGGTAAAAAAATCTTAGACATATATTTAAAGCATTAGCAATAGTATTATATAGTTAATATTGTTATAATTTTTTTATGTTTACAAAAATGCCAGTTTCTATGCTGCTTATTATCTGGATGGCTGGGATAATCCTGTTTTTTAATATGTTTTTAGGGCCTTTTACAAATCAATTACAAACTATAAACAATGTTAATTCTCAATTAAATAACTCGTCTTTGCAAAACCCTAAAGAATCTATAGCGATAGGAGAAAACGAAAACATCGAGCTTATAGACTATACTCCCCTGGCTATATTTGACAAATTATTACAAAGCAATAGTAAATAGTTTATTCGTTATTGTTTAATAACTCTTTTAGTTCATTAACAATTATTTCTTTTAAATTATTAAGATTTCCATTGTAGGGCTGAATTCTAAAACCTGCAGAATAGTCGTGTCCTCCTCCACCAAATAATTCTGCTAGTTTATGCGCTACGGGGTTACCGTATGTGCATCTAATAGCTACGGTGGCATGATTTTTGTACGTTTTTATTGCTAATGCAACCTTAAGATCTTTTACCATTAATAATTCGCCTAAAATTAATGGTCCTGGGTTATATAGTGTGCCAATATCGTAAGCTTCTGATTCTGGTATTACACATAATCCAATTTGATTATTCTCGTAAAATTCTACTCTTTTAATTAATGCGGCTTTGTATCTAAATACATTTTCGTCCATTTTTGAGTATGCTTTTCTTGCTTCTTCAAGTTCTGTTCTGCTTACACCATCATCTATGATATCTGCTACTAACCTATATGTATTAGCATTTGCAAGATCATTAGTTAAGCCCATTGTATCTGAAAGGATACTTTGCAAAATTAGTTTTTTAGCAGTTAAAGAAACGGTTATATTAAGCTCATTAAATATATCGTATATTAGTTCTCCTGCAGAAGAATAGTTTGGTTCTGTTAAATTTAGAGTGCAATATTGAATATCAGTAGATACATTTTGATGATGGTCTATAATTACAAATGGTTTAGATATTACAGAACTAAATAAAGGTGTATTTTCAAATTTATCTAATAGTATTTTTGATGCATCATCTACTAATATAGTTAAATCTGGAGTTTTATCTATTGTGTTATTAACTCTATCCCACCCATCTATAAATCTTATATATTCGGGAATATTTACGCCACAATATAACGTAACTTTTTTACCATAGTCAGACAATATTTCTTCTAAAGCCAATGCGCTAGACAATGAATCACCATCTGGCCTGTCTGGTTGAATTATCAATATTGATTGACTTTTATCTATTAGCTTTAAAAAGTTTCTACGCAGACTCATAAACTAGTTCTGCCTTCTAGTGCTCTAGTTAATGTTATTCTATCTGCATATTCAATGTCTATACCAATGGGTAATCCCCTTGCAAGACGAGTCAATTTGCAGTCTGTGCCGTTAATTTGTTGTTGAATATACATGGCTGTAGTTTCGCCTTCTACGCTGGCATTTGTTGCTAAGATGATTTCTTTTACTTTATCTTCTTTTATCCTATTTATAAGTTCGGTTATATGCAACTGTTCTGGGCCAACGTTATCTAGTGGAGATAATAGGCCCCCTAAAACGTGGTAAGTGCCCTTAAACGAGTTTGTAGACTCTAAAGCTATAATATCAAAAGGTTCTGCTACAACAGCTACAAGTTTCTTGTCTCGCGTTGTATCGTTATATAGTTTTGATATAGAATCTTTAGCATCAATTAAAGCAAACGTTTTTGGGCAAATTGCAATATCTCTATGCAAAGATACTAACTTAGATGAAATTTTTTGCGCTGTGTGTGGATCTTGTTTAAGTAAATAATAAGCATACCGTTCTGCTGTTTTGTGTCCCACTCCAGGAAGATCCGATAAACTATCAATTAAATCGTTTAGGGCACTAGGTAGAACGCTTGCCATATATATTTTAAAGTCCTAGGCTGCCAAGGTTACCAAGCAGTGGCTGGACTTTTTCGGCAGCAATTTTTTGGCTTTCTTGCATGGCAGATTTAACTGCATCTTCTATCCATCTTTCAAGCTGACCAATATCATTAACGTCAACGTATTCTGGATCAATATGTACTTTTTTAAGCTTTTGTTCACCATTTACTTCTACCCTAACAGCACCGTCACCAGATTCACCTACAATAATAAGTTTTTGTAACTCTTTTTGAAGTTTTTTTGCTTGCAATAATGCTTTTGCTTGATCTATTTTACCCATTGTTTTCTCCTTTAATTACTACTTAGATTGTACCATGTATGCTGCGTTTGTTGCGTCTGTATTTGGCCAAGATACATAAAATCTTTCCAAATTATAGAATGTTGCTAGACCAACTACAATTACAATTGCAACTACTGCCACGTTTCTTGCAATTGGATTGCGGGGGAATATTTCGTACCATTGTTTTAAAATTTCAAATATACCACTTGGTATTAATATGTAAATAAAAGGTATTAAAGCTGTCATAGCCAACAAATAATTTTCTGATAAAGGTATAACAAATAATAGTACGGTAATTGCTATAAATAAAGATAATTCTCTTCTTTTTGGCATATGTTTAATAAAATAGTAAATTCCCAGAACAACCATTACCGTAGAAAACACATCTAGTATTGGCAGTTTGGCCAAAAATAGTTCTGGATATGGCTGGATGAATAAAAATAAAGATGTGAATTGATGAACAAAATTACTTAAATATTCTGTTATAGTAGGCATGGTCATTGGAATACCTAGTAAGTCTTTAATTTGTCCTGGGAAGTAAAATAGGCTAACTGCCAGTGGAGCTAGAAGAACAATAAATAGTCCTGTAGCTAAAATTATTCCTTTTATATTAAATGGTATAAATGTACGTTTATAAATAAAAACTAAAACAATTAATATTGAGGTAATTGTCCAGAACATATAAGGAACATAGGCAGAAAAAGCTATGCTCATTATTAGCAAAATAAAAGTAGTATATTCTGTATCTTTATTTGCCACATAACGTGCCAATGTGCCTATAAGCAAAAGCGGTGCCACAACAAGCAATATAAGTGGGGCTGCTTGGTGGCTGATAGCTAAAACCCAGCTACTGGTAATAAATAGTAGGCTGGCAATAATTGCTATTTGAGATGTAAACCAGCGTTTAATTAAAAAATATAAAACTATAGTTGCCAATAATGCATATAAAACAGAAACTACTCTTGCCCCGTAAAGAGGGTCTTCTAAAAATTGCCCTAAATAATATGCTGGTATAGAATACGGAGCGTTTACCATTCTTTCTGTTGGTGTAGGAGCTGTAGATAGTTGCGCTAAGGTTGCTGTTTCTATTGCGCTCTGCCCACTAGAAAGATTACTAATTTGTAAACCTAGGGTGGTAATGGCTAAGCCCGCAATAAACACTGTAGTTAATAAATTTTGCCAGTGAGATGATAGCCATTTGGTAGATTTTTTAAATAATTTATTAGATATCATATTTTTATTCCTCAAAAGGTATATGTGTAGAAGATTGGCGTTTATCTAAATCTGTAAACCTTTGGCGCTCTCTATCAAAATACAGCTCTACTTGGCCTACAGGCCCATTACGGTGTTTTTTAATAAATAAATCTGTAATGTTTTTTCTATCTGTATCTGGGTTATAATAATCTTCTCTATAAATAAAGGCTACAACATCGGCATCTTGCTCGATAGAACCAGATTCTCTTAAGTCTGCAAGCTGAGGTATTTGGGGGCTTCTAGATTCTACCGATCGGCTTAATTGGCTTAAGGCAACTACAGGTACATTGAGCTCTCTGGCGATAGCTTTAAGACCTCTACTAATTTCTGAAATTTCTTGAACTCTATTTGCATCACCAAACCTAGAGCCGCCACTCATAAGCTGCAAGTAGTCCACCATAATTGCACCAATTTGTCTTTTATGTTGTTCTCTGCGGGCCTTAGTACGTAACTCACTTACTGTTATAGCGGGCGTATCATCTATAAATATAGGTGCTTCAGATAATGTACCCATAGCCTGTCCTATTTTTTCAAAATCGCTGTCGTTTAAGTTTCCTGTACGAATATTCCAAGCGTCTACTCCAGATTCCATAGATAGCATTCTGTCTACAATTTGTTCTTTGCTCATTTCTAAACTAAATACCAATACTGGCTGCTGTGATTTAGTTGCAATATTATGAGCTAAATTTAATGTAAGGGCCGTTTTACCCATACTTGGGCGTGCGGCAATAATAATTAAATCACTTTTTTGAAGCCCCGCTAAAATTGAGTCTAAATCTTTTAACCCTGTTGCAACACCCCTAATCTTACCTTTATCTTTGTGCAAATCGTCTAAACGTTCAAAACTTTCTGCCAAAATATCTTCTATAGACGCAATATCTTGTTTTACATGTTGCTGGCTAACATTAAATAATTCAGTTTCGGCCGATTCTATAAGATCTTGTATTGGTTTTTCTTCGTCGTAACCATATTCTGTAATTGCTCTAGAGGCTCGTATTAATCGACGCCTAATGCCTTTTTGTGACACTATGTTGGCGTATTCTTCTATATGAGAAGATGTTGGGACATAGTTAGTAAGTTCTGTTAAATAGGCCGATCCGCCTATAACCTCTAAATAGCCAGATGAGCTTAAGTTGTCAGAAACAGTAAGTACGTCTATAGCACTGTGCTTTTCGTATAATTTTTCTATAGCTTGGTATATTTTTTGATGCTTTTCATCGTAAAAATCTTCTGATCTTACGCTATCGGCAACTCTTACGATTGCATCACTGTCTATTAGCAAAGCACCTATAAGAGAGCGTTCTGCCTCTAGGTTACTTGGTTGGGGTGCTCCGTTATCTTTTTTAGCCATGTATAATATATTTTACTCTAATACCTGTACACTACCAAAAATATTTTGTACAGAAGATATTTCTTGATCAATTTCTTTAGGTTCGGCACCAATGTTTGTTTTTGGAGATTTTTTATAGTTGTTAGATTGTTTTTTGTCTATTTGAGTATTTATTTCTATGCCAGAAAAACCTAATTCTGCAAGCGTGTCTTGTATCAATCGTTTATTTTTTTTGTCATCCGCTCTTTTTTGGTGAAAATCAAAGTTAAACGTTAAAGTAATTTCATCTTTTTTAGGTGCAGAAAATTTTGCCATCCTAAGAACGCTATATAGAGTATTGTGGGTTTCGCGCAGTGCATTTAAGGTATTTTGCCACACTTCAGAGTTAATTTGCTGATTATTTTGATTATTATCTGGTGCAGTTTCTAGATTTTTTATTTTAGTATATTTAACAATATCTTCATCTTTTATTGTAGTTTTTTGGGCGGGTACGTTTACTATTTTTTCTTCTTTTTTAGGAGGATTATTTGTATTATTATGTACTTTATTAGGTAACGCAACAGATGATGTATCTATGGCAGATAAAAGAGCTAATAAAAGCTGACTACTTGGATCTTGAGCAGTATCTACTTGTATAAGACCTTTAAGTAAAATTGTTACTTGTTCTATAGAAAGAGTAAAATTGTTATTTTTAATTAATTCTGTAACATAATTTTGTAACTCTTTTGCAACAATAACTGTAGATGCATTAGACTTTTCAGCCCTTTCTAGGGCTTCTAAAACTTTAGCTGCATTGTTTTGTAGTAATGCATTATAAATTGATTCTACAAGCTCATACGGTGGCACACCAAGAGCGGATCTTACATTGTCTTCTGAAATATCAGTAGCAATGTGCCTAACGTGGTCTAAAGCGCTTAATGCATCTCTCATGCTACCGCCGCTATGTTTAGCAATAATATTTAAACTATTAGTATCTATCGATATATCCTCTTGTTTTGCAATATATAGTAAATGATCAACAATTTCTGCCCGAGAAGCTAATTTAAAACTATAACGCTGCGTTCTAGATAATATTGTTTCTGGTAGTTTATAGCTTTCTGTTGTTGCTAGTATAAAAACAACATGTTTTGGTGGCTCTTCTAGAGTTTTTAGTAGAGCATTAAAGGCATGTGTGGTTAGCATATGAACCTCGTCTATAATATATACCTTATAGGGAGCACTAACTGGTGCAATATGTACCTTTTCTCTTAAATCTCGGATTTCGTCTATTCCTCTGTTGCTGGCGGCATCTATTTCTATAATATCTATGGGCAAATTATCATCTTGGTATGGAGTTTTTATAATTTCGTAAGCTAAAATTCTAGCAATGCTAGTTTTACCAACCCCTCTAGGCCCAGAAAACAAATAGGCATGGCTTATTGCACCCGTTTTAATAGCCGTTTGTAATGCTGCAACTGTATTTTTTTGACCAACAATTTCTTTAAAAGACTTTGAACGGTATTTTCTATATAAAGCTTGTGACACTATTTGTTGTTCCCCTTTAGTAGTATTATACGCTATTTTGCTTTGTGCATATTAAAAAAACCCTGTTTTTGCAGGGTTAGTTTAATTATAACTATATTTATTCTATAAAGCGGCTTCTATAGCGGCCCACTCAGAGTCTGCATCGTCTTCTGGTACGTTTACACTAATTTGATCCCCAGGTTTTGCCTTAAAGTAAGTAACGCTTGCAAGTAGTACTCTATAGCTTCTTTCACCAACTTCTACAAAATAGTGACCCTCTTTTTGCACTAAAACTCCAACAACTTGCTTACGTGGTATTGGCCCAATTTGTTTATACAAAAATGCACCATCATCTCCAATTGTAAGTTTTAAAATATCGCCTTGTACTAACTTAGATTTACTTGCGTAATTAGCTGGAACAGGGTATGTTTTGCCATCTGATCCTACCATATTTTGACCATCAAAAACGCCTTCTAAAACGCGCCCTCCAATAGATTCTTTGGCATGAGACGTCATATCTGGATCATCACCAACAAGG
The DNA here is from genome assembly GCA_964423475.1 of uncultured Candidatus Saccharibacteria bacterium. Classification (GTDB taxonomy): domain Bacteria; phylum Patescibacteriota; class Saccharimonadia; order Saccharimonadales; family CAIOMD01; genus JAUPVN01. The sequence goes on along the minus strand of CAYRFD010000009.1, from coordinate 7,209 downwards.
CTTACGAGTAATTCGTGAGCAGCCTGTAAATTAGTTTCGGCCTCTCTAATAAGAGATTTTAATCTCTTAACTTGTTTCTCTGGTAAATCGGACATCGCAGCT
>CAYRFD010000009.1:0-7087 GCA_964423475.1 uncultured Candidatus Saccharibacteria bacterium | reverse complement strand
AAAAACTTTGCAACTATATACCTAGATTTCTGTGGATAAATATGTATTATAACAGATATGATTATGCATTATTAACGTAGTATAAAATACAATTATATAAATTTATTTTTTAAACAAAAAAAGCACTTTAAACATTAATTTAAAGTGCTTTAATGTAGCTAATATATTAGGCTAATTCTACAGTTGCGCCTGCTTCTTCTAAAGATTTTTTGGCTTTATCTGCGTCTTCTTTTTTAGCTTTTTCTAGTACGGGCTTAGGAGCGCCGTCTACAATAGCTTTAGATTCGCCTAAACCAAGGCCTGTGATTTCTTTTACAGCTTTAATAACTGCAACTTTTTGTGCACCGGCATCTTTTAGTATAACGTCGTATTCAGATTTTTCGTCTGCTGCTGGTGCTGCATCTCCAGCTACAGGTGCCGCTACTGCAACTGCTGGTGCTGCTGCACTAACATTCCAGTATTCTTCTAAAAAGCTAACTAATTTGCTAATTTCTAGCGCGCTTAGCTTATCTAATTCTTTAACTATTCCACTAAATTCTTTAGGTACTTCTACCTTTTTTTCTGCTTCTGACATAATGTCTCCTTATAAATTATTATTAAAGTGTTTCTGCTCTTGCGGTTAATGCGTATAATACGCCTCTTTGACCACCCTGCAATACTCTTACAAAACCCGTAAGTGGTGCTGCAATTGTTCCTACTAATTGGCCTCTAAGCTGATCTTTGCTTGGCAAATTAGCTAACATCTTAACATCGTCTGAACTTACATAACTACCATCGGCTCCAAATGCTCCAACAAATTCTAGTTGTGGGTTTGTTTTTGCAAAAGCTTGCAAGCTTTGGGCTGGGGCAACCTCGTCTTCGCTATTAAAAGCGTAAACAAGTTGCTCTATTAAGCTAGATGTATCAACATCTTTTAAAGCATCTACTTGCTTAATAGCTTGTTTAACTAAACGGTTTTTAACAACTTTTACTGTTGTGCCGTTTTGCTTGGCAGATGCTCTTAATTGTTGCATCTGTTTTACGCTTAAGCCTTTGTACTTAGCTATTACTGTAAGTTTAGATGTTTTTAAAAGTTCGCTAACTTCTGTAACTACAGCTGTTTTTTGATCTTTTTTTAACGCCATATAACTCCTTAAATATTATACTAATATCGACCATATTATTAATGTGCCTTGCATATAGGGCAAATAAAAAATGGCACCTATAGCGCCAAAGATATCAAACAATAAATTATTGTAGCCTCGGCAACATTCTTAATCTTGTTTGCACAAGACGTTGCTATCTTTGGTTAACTACATATATCTTACCAAGAATAACATATTTAATCAAGAGTAATAGCTTCACTAAGGATTGGGTGTGTTTCTGATATTTTTTGTATCATATATTTTGCAATGTTTGATAAATCTGAATTATCTGATTTATTTAGTAAATTTATAATTTTTAAAGATTGATCTAGGTTTGTCTGCAAACTAAACCGAACTTTATGACCTTTTAAACATGCGTACTGAGCAATATCTTCTGGCACGTTATTTGCTACTAGCATACTGTGAAGCTCTAAAGATGTATCAAAGCACTCTAAATATTCATCTAGGGCATCTGATTGTTCTATTTTGGTGGGTATACTATAGCCGTATCTGGGTGATATATTCTGGTTATTTATGTTTACGTAACTTAGGCTTGAAAATGTTAAGTAATTACTATAACTTGTTATAATTTCCCAATTATAGTATGCTGGCAACCCTGTAATATTTTTACTATTTATGTATTTAGATAGTAAGCTTGCCTTAGCCGTATAGCCTAGTTCTACCAGTTGTATATCTATTTCTTGGCAAGAAAGATCTGTGTATTGGTAAAGTACATTATTTAATAACGTAATTTCATTTTTGGGGCTAAAGTTTATTAGCTGTATAAGATCTAAACTGTTAGAGTAAGAGCCTGCCAATATAGTGTTAGTTTGTTTATATATTTCTTGATTAGATTTACTGATTTTGTTAACATTTTTTTCTAATAAATTAAAGAAATTACTATCAAATTGCTTATTATTATAATATTGCAGCTTAGATCTTAATATATTATATGTATTTAAGCTTTCATGAGATTTTATTGTTAGTAATGTGCATAATATGTTTTTATAATCATTATATTTTCCTATAATATCTATACTATTAATAGCAGATAAGACAACGGCATCATTACTACTTGTATTTTTTAACTTATTGTTAATTTGCAAGTTATAGCCAGCTAATTTTTTAAGAGCATGTATATATTTAAGCTTAACTTCTTTTGATATATTATTAGGCACAACAAAGTCATATTCGTTAGATCTTTTATGTATAGATATTTTTATGTCTTTTAATATTCTAGACAGTAAAAGTTCAGATATTTGTATGTTATTTAATTTAATATTATCTAATACATATTGCTTGTTATTAGCAGTATAATTATGTGCATTTTTGTCATTCATGCATAAATACTGTTGTTTTGTATAATTATTATTTATAACTTTTTGTATATGTACCCAAATTTTAGCATGCACTTTAATAGGAGATTCTGTAGCCACAATAACAGGAATATTTCGTTTTTTAGCTTCTATTAAATATCCTGCTCGTATTTTATCTAATATATTTAATCCTAGGCTATCAAATCTTTCATGTTCATTACGCTCTATCTGGCGTTGATGCAAAAATTGCGCAGGTGCATCTAAAACTATCATGTAATCTGGCTGATTATTACCTACACTAAAATTTATAATATTTATTATAGAATTATGGTCTAAGTTATTATTGCTGCCGTAATATTGCACTGCCAAAGTAGACAAAAAACTTCTGTCTACAATACAAACAAAACCATTATTTTTATATTTAATAATTGTTTCTAAAGATATTGCGCGTGATGCATTATACAATAAAACTTCTGCTTTTGGGTTAAGAGGATAGCTTGGATCTTGAGTTATTTTACTAATGGTTTGGGTAGATATATTTGTGGTATTATCGGGTTCTATAAAGGTTTTATACGGTACATTAATTAAGCTTAAAGCATTTGCAAGTAATTTAACTTGAGTACTTTTACCAACGCCTTGTGGGCCTTCTATAACTATGTATAAACCTTGCATCCATAACCTTTACTGCCCACCATTTATATGTAGTATAGCAAAATATATATTATTTAGACCAATCACCACTGTTTTTTCTGTTTCGAGCGGTAAGGTACCAACTATGGGGATTGCTATCTTGAAGTTCTTTATACATTTTTTTGGCTGTTTTAGTATATAATTTATTCTTATAAACATAATCTCTGGTGCTTTGTAATACTTTTTTGCTAGTATTCCCAAGCTGTTCTTGCTCTAATAACTCAAAATCACAATCTAAGTTATCTGCATCTTTAACTATTTTTGCTTCTAAGCTTTTACGATCTTCATATTCTGCCCAAATATTATAAAATTCTGGTTCCAAAATAGTTCCGTTTAGCATATCTTTAATTGCTAGTTCATCTTTTCTTATTGTGTATTCACGAGCAACCATATCGTAATCGTTTGTTCGGCTTTCTGTAATATCATGAATCATTACCATTTTTGCAATTTTGCCCGTATCTACATTTTTTTCGTGAGAAGCTATAACCATAGCTATCCAGTAAACTCTAAAATGATGTTCTGCAACATTAGCAAAATTAGTACCAAAAAAACGATGCCACATACGGTTAATATGCCTAATATTGCCCATTTCAAATAAGAAATTTGTATCTTTTTGTAGTGAAGATTGCCTGATCATGTTTTTATTATACCAACCCTAGAAATATTAATTATTAAAATATGTTGTATAAAAAATACACCAATAAGTTAGTATTGGTGTATTAGGTTAGTATAGATGTATATTAAAATTCTGAGTTATCTATTTTAACGCTAGGGCCCATTGTAGTGGTAATATACATACTTTGTAAGTAGTTACCCTTTACACTTGCTGGTCTGGCAGATTTTAGGCTAGCAAGTACGGCTTTGGCATTTGTAACAATTTTGTCTGCGCCAAAACTTGTTTTACCAATGCTTAAGTGCACTATACCGGTGCTATCAACTCGGTATTCTACTTTACCTGCTTTTGCCTCTTTAACAGCTTTAGACACGTCTGTGGTTACTGTACCGCTTTTTGGGCTAGGCATTAAGCCTTTTGGGCCTAACACACGAGCATATTTACCTAATTTAGGCATCATTGCTGGTGTAGCAATAAGCACGTCAAAGTTTAAAGTGCCTTTATCTAGCTGTTGTAAAAATTCTTCATTTGCGGCAATATCTGCACCGGCTGTTTTAGCTTTTTTAACATCTTCTGCATCTGCAAATACAGCTACAGTAACTTTTTTGCCTGTACCTTCTGGCAAAATAAGGCTGGCTCGCAAGTTTTGGTCTGCTTGGCGAGGGTCTACACCCAAGCGTACATGTAATTCTACAGATGAATCAAACTTAGTTGTGCTGGCAGCAACCGCTTTAGCGGCGGCATCTTTAAGGTTGCATTGCTTGGTTTTATCTATATCTTTAATTGCTTTACGATATTTTTTACCTTTGCGCTCTACCTTACTACGCACTTTAATAATTTGGCGTGGTTTGGTTGGCTCATGAGATTCTGTAATTTTGCGCTCTTCTTTGGCTAATTTTTCTTCTGCCTCTTTAATAGCCTTGGCGCTTCGTTTGCCAGCTTTAGCAATAGTTTCTTTAACATCGGTTGCAACAACCTTTGCATCATCTTTAACGGCTTTTTTTACCTTTTTAGCATCTTTTTTAACAGTTTTAGCAGCATTTTTTATTGCATTTTCTATTTCTGCAATGGTATTTTTTGCTGTTACCTCTAATTTAAGCTCTTTAGCTTTTAGTAATAGTTCGGCTTTTTTAGCCATAATATATCTCTCTTTCTGTGGTGCAATCGGCTCTCGCCTCCCATCAATTTTTATAAATCTATTAAGCTTTATCTAGCTGAGTTAAAATTTCACTTATTAATACTACTGCATCATCATAGTACCCCTCAGCTCTAGCTTGGTCCTGGATTATTGAAATAGTTTCTTTAGCGCCTTTTGCTTCTACTGATTGTTCTCCAAATTCTTCGATTTTTAATGTATGCGACACTATTAAACTCGCTGCAGACATAGCTAAAGTTGCCTCCTCGCCAGATGCAACCGTCAATAGTTCACCTACACGTCTTGTTGGTGTTGCTGTTTCTGCCATAACTATGCTCCTATTTCTACGCCCATGCTGCGAGCGGTGCCTTTAACCATTTTTTTAACTGCGTCTACATCTTGCGTGTTCATGTCTTGTGCTTTTGCTTCTGCAATATCTGTAAGATCTTTGTCTGATAACTTTTTGGCTATCTTTTCGCTATTGGGTTTGCCAGAGCCTTTTTTAATACCAAGCTTAGCTCTTATAAGATCATCCGTTGGGGTGCCTACAACGCGCCATGTCATAGTTTTGTCTGTGTGTATGGTTATATGCACAGTAACTAGTTGGCCCATTTTATCTTTTGTTTGGTCGTTAAACGGATTAATAAAATCCATCATATTAACGCCATGCTGGCCTAAGCTACTACCCACTGGTGGTGCAGCATTGGCTTGACCGGCTTTAATTTTTAGTTTTAGGTTGGTTTTTACGGCTTTTGCCATAATTTAACTCCTTATTTAACGAATTTTCCTGCTAGCTTGGTTAGAAGCACTAGCGTACTAACTCTCCTTCTTATATTTATGAAGTGCGTAACTTTAATATTATAGCATAAATAATACTCTATGAAAAATATTTAAAACTATTCTTTAATTAAAGAACTATAGCCAACATAACCAAGACCCAATGCTAAAGCACCGGACAAAAAACCATCTACTTGGCTGTGGTTTTCTATTGAATATAAACCAATAGGCACAGCCGTAGCTAGAGCTGTGACGCCCAAGCCAAAAGAAATCCCACCTTCACGTACTGCTTCTAAGTAATTTTCTGAAATTTCTCTTAAATTATTCCTAGATGTTTCAACAAAACCAATAGATGTTTTAAGAAAATCAATCATTATATAATTTTTTAGACTTTTTTTACTTGGAGGCTGTCTAGCTCTACTGGGGTTTCTCGGCCAAACATATTAACTAATACTTTAATTTTGCCTTTTTGGGTATCTATTTCGCTAATAGAGCCATCAAAGCCTTTAAATGGACCATCTATAATATTTACAACCTCGCCTACGTTGTAATCTATTTTATGCTTAGGAGTATCTACACCCATGCGTTTTTTAATTTTATCCATTTCGTCTGGGCTTACGGGTGTTGGCTCTGTGCCGCTACCAACAAAACCCGTAACGTTTGGTGTATTGCGCACAATATACCAAGCGTCTTCAGACAATTTCATTTCTACTAATACATAGCCTTGAAAAATTCGCTTTTCTACAACTTTACGCTTGCCGTTTTTTATTTCTATTTGCTTTTCTTTGGGTACTAAAACGCTAAAAATTTTATCTACCATATCTAGGCTTTCGGCTCTTTGGCGAATGCTTTCTGCTACCTTTTCTTCGTAGCCACTGTATGTATGAATAGCATACCATTGGCGGGTAGAATCGTATCTTTTAATGCTCATTTTAAAATTATCTCCTTAACTAATTTACTAAAAACAAAATCTAATATTTGTACAATTATCATTATTACTGCTGCAAACCCTAAAACTGCTAAAGTTTTATGAAAAGCTTCTTTTTTGGTGGGCCATGTTACTTGCTTAAGTTCTGCCCAAGAGCTTTTTAAAAAACCCGGAATAATATGTACTTTTTTACCCATAATTTTACCGGTTTTTGTTTTATCTGATACTTTTACGGGGTGGTATTCTTTAGCGCCTAGTTTTCTTAGGCTACTAAGAGGTTTATAAACAATTGTTTTAACCTTACTAGGTTTTTTGTTTTGCTTTTTAGTAGATTCTTTTAAAGCGCGTTCACGCACTGTTTCTGGCATCTTTTTTCGGCGGGGTTTTTTGTCTGGCTGTTGTGTTGCCATGTATACACTCCTAAATATTAAAAAATCCTAAAGCATAATCTTTAGGTGTCTGTTGTCAATATAGCATGCTACTGCGTTGGGCGTCAATAATAAT